>JADGHK010000779.1 GCA_019686145.1 Bryobacteraceae bacterium
TGCGGATTATTTGAAGTGATGCCGTAGGCCAGCTCGTGCATGTTGGTCTTGCCGAGCATGACCGCGCCCGCAGCCCTGAGCTTTTCGGTAACGGCACTGTCGTAATCTGGCACGTACTTCTCGAAAAGCTTTGAACCACAGGTTGTCCGGATGCCTTTCGTGGCGAACACGTCCTTCAGGGCGACGGGGATGCCGTGCAAAGGTCCGCGATGAACTCCGGAAGCCATTTCCTCATCCGCCTTCCGGGCTTGCTCGCAGGCCACATCTTCCACAACGGTGATGAAAGCGTTGAGGTGCGCATTGCGGGAGATGCGGGTAAGACAATCCTGGACAAGTTCAAGCGACGAAACTTTTCGTGCGCGCAGGGCGGAGCAGGCATCGACGAGGTTCACTTTGCCTCCTCGGGAATGGGGGAGAAGATTAACGCGGGCTCGACGGAGTGAGGAAGATCCCGCACAAGGGGCCGGAAAACGGCTTCCAGCCGGTCAAGAGCCGCGGCGGCCCGGGTTAAATCCTCTTCCGGAATACCGAGTTGCTGGGCCTGGGCGATCGCTTTCCAGTTCTTCATTGCTATGCCATTGTAGCCCGCGCCAGACTCGCAAGAGCAGACTAAAAATGGCGGACCCTGGATCGCGCCGCCGGGCTCCGAGCAAAGCCCACGTACTAAAGCTCGTAAGAGCAGACTAAAATGGCGGACCCTGGATCCGAATGACCGGCATGTTTTTTCGCGCGGCGAACTCGCGGCGGAAGTAGATTGTATGCCCCAGGCCGGAATCGAAAACCGGCACGTAGTTCTCCATGATTCCTCTCACCTGTTTCCACCTCTCCGGCCGGACCGTCTTGTACATGCGATAGAGATCGCCGTAGAGGGAATCGATGATGATCAGAACCTCCGCACTCCTGCCGGTCGTCGCTCCGAGCATCGGGTCATCGATCAGCCGCCTATCGAAATCGAGCGCAAACAGCATGGCGGATGATCCGATGATCGTTCCCGCGTCGCTCGCATGCTTCGCGAGGAACGCTCCGATCTGCCGCTCCGGCTCGCGATGAGAGCGCGTGAGGGCCAGGGCTGCAACGCCGCCGGCATTGAGAAGCACGTACCCGGCAAGAGCCAGGTAGACAAAGCGCCGCATCCCTCCGATCCATCCTGACAGCTGGAGGGCCACCTGCGCGACGAGAGCCGCGTAGATCGGCAGGATGTGAACCAGGTAATAGCTGAGCTTCTGGTTGAACACGCACTGCACGGAGAAGTATGCCAGCCACAGCGCCAATAGCAGCCTCGTTCCTTCCTTGTCCCTCACCGCCCGAGCGAACGCGGCAACAAGGAGGGAGGATGCGAACACCAGGAGAGCTGTTCCTTTCAAGCGCGGGATCAGGTCAGGCGAAAGGATGCTGTAAGCGGCAACGTACCGGTCTTTGATCTCCAGCCACAGGATCGTCAACGGATTCCAGGACCTGGGAGCTCGTCCATAGGAATTCGCCAGTAACTGGGACCGCCAGGCTTCCGGATCCTGCATCGCGTACAAGCCGTAAAGACTCACGACGATTCCGAAACCCGCCAGACCCGCCCCGAGTATGGACCAGCTCAGCCTTCTCCGATCCAAGGCCAGCGCCAGCACGCCCAGACCGAAGGCATGCAGGACCGCATTTGGATGAATGAGCTCGGAAATCGCCAGCAGGAAGCCGGAGAGCGCGGCGGCGGCATGAAGGCTCTTCTCCCGCAGAGCTACATAACATGCGAGCGCGCCGAGTCCAAAGGCAAGGCACATGAGGTCCGGGCGCACGTATGCCGCCGTGCTCAGGATCTGGTAGTCGAAGGCGAGTAACAGCGCGGCGAGCAGTCCTGCTTTTGGATTGCGTGTCACCCTCGACACCAGGACGTAGCAGGCAAGGACGGCCGGGGCAACCCACAGGATGGAGAAAAGCCGCATGGAGAACAAGGTGGCGGGAGCTGCCATCAGCCACGCAGCTTCGCCCAGAAGAAAACCCGGCATCACCCAGTAGGTGCGCTGATCGATCCGTTTCAAGTTATAGACCGCGGGATCGATGTGGGTGCTGCCGAAGGAACCGTGTCGC
>JADGHK010000780.1 GCA_019686145.1 Bryobacteraceae bacterium
GTTCGCAGTCGATCCGGAGGCATTACTCACCATACAATCTGAATACCGCATTCCCGAGGACCAGAAGGAGGCCTTCCTCCGCGACCGGACAGGATGTCTGGTGGGAGCGGCCCTTGCCAGGAAGCTCGGCTTTAAGCTTGGCGATAAGCTGCTGCTCCGGGGCGACATCTTCCCAGGCGACTACGAGTTTACAATCCGGGCAATTTACGAGGCCGACGAAGGCGACGACGTCATGTACTTCCACATCAACTATCTATACGAGAGCCTTCCTGTGGGACGGCGCGATTTCGCCGGCACTTTCACTATCCTCATCGACAATCCCGATTCGGCTGTGTCCATCGCCAAGGCGATCGACAGTCTCTTCGAGAACGCCACAGTGCAGACGCGCACGGAAACCGAACGGCAGTTTCTTTTGAGCTTCATCGCCTTTCTTGGGAATGTGAAGATGTTCCTTTTCAGCATCTCCGCCGCGCTGACCTTCACAATCCTGCTGGTTTCCGCCAATACGATGGCGATGTCGGTCCGAGAGCGCATCCGCGAGGTCGGCGTGCTGAAGACTCTGGGCTTCACGTCGCGGGCGATTATGGGCATCATCGTCGCAGAAGCCGCCTTTATCGGCGTTGTGGGAGGTATCGTCGGCTGCATTTTCGCATCGCTGCTTTGTGCGGCACTGCGGCAAGCCCCCGCGTATCTTCAAATAGTCAGTGGTCTGACACTGGAGCCCCACGTGATTGCGGTCTGCCTTTTGATTGCCGCGCTGATCGGCGTCGTCAGCTCTTTTGTGCCAGCCTGGAGCGCCTCTCGCACGCGGATTGTGGAAGCGCTCAAGTTTTCAGGGTGAGGGGAGTTTATGGCGATTCCTGTTTCCTACAACCTTCGGAATCTGAAAGAGCGGCGGATGACAACCCTGATGACCGCGCTCGGCATTGCGCTCACGGTAGCAGTGCTGCTGGCGGTACTCGCGCTAGTGAATGGACTGCGTACAGCGTTCGAGGCCAGCGGACACCCGCTGCATGTTCTGGTGATGCGAAAAGGCTCTACATCCGAACTTGTGAGCAATTTTACTCGTACTCAGTTCCAGGACCTGAAGTTCAAGGCGGGGATCGCGCGTGACGCCGCCGGAGAGCCGATGGTCTCGCTCGAGATGGTGACTGTCATCAACCTCGCCAGTGTCGACGCGCCCGATGGCATCAACGTGACATTGCGCGGCCTGACACCCATGGGACTTGCGATGCGTGAACATGCCAGGCTCGTGGCGGGACGCTGGTTTGAGCCCGGAAAGCGGGAAGTGGTGGTGGGTAAATCGATTGCCAGCCGCTTTCCCGGCGCCAGGCTTGGAGCAAAGCTGCGCTTCGGGCGAGGAGACTGGGAAGTGGTCGGCGTGATGGACGCGGGGCGATCGGCGATCAACAGCGAGATCTTCGCGGACCTGAACCAGGCGAGCAGCGACTACAACCGCTTAGAGGTATTGAGTTCGGCGCTGGTGCGCGCCACCGACGCTGTCGCGGTTGCGGCGCTGGTGAATGACCTGGAATCGGACAAACGCCTCAACGTCAGCGCGCGAACCGAGAAGGATTACTACGAGTCCCAGACCCAGTCGGGGGCTCCGATTCAGTTTCTCGGAATTTTTGTCTCTGTCATCATGGCCGTCGGAAGCTGCTTCGCGGCGATGAATACGATGTACGCGGCTGTTGCGCGCCGCGCCCGCGAAATTGGCACTTTGCGAGTGCTGGGCTTCTCGCGGGCATCGATCCTCGCCAGCTTTCTGCTGGAATCGCTGGTTCTTTCGCTGCTCGGAGGGCTGATCGGAGTCATTCTGGTCCTGCCGTTAAATGGCATTACGACAGGCATCGGAAACTTCGTGACTTTCAGCGAAATCGCTTTCGATTACCGGATAAGCCCGACAATCATAGCGATCGGTCTGACCTTTGCCGTCATCCTCGGAGCGCTCGGAGGACTTTTCCCCGCTTCCAATGCGGCAAGAAAAGAAATACTAACGGCTTTACGTGAGATCTGACGGGACTGTTCGCATGGATTCTGAACTCAAGAGCCTACGTATTGATCGCAGCAAGCG
>JADGHK010000781.1 GCA_019686145.1 Bryobacteraceae bacterium
GATGTGGGTTTCGTTCAGGACCAGGCTCTGACGCCGGAAGTTCTGATCGATGCCCCAGCCTTCGAAGTTGCCGCCCGGGTTGAACACGTCATCTTCCTGAAACAGGTACCGGCCGTAGAGGCGATCGTTGTTGCTGAAAGCGTGGTCAATGCGGCCGGTGTACTGGTTCCCGTCGAGCGGCCGATTCCGCGGCGTGACATATTCGAGCCCCTTCGAGTTTGGCAGCGGTATGTATTTCTCCATGAAGCGGAGCACGGGCTCATTCAGGCGTGAGGCAGGAATCTGATTGTTCGGGAACGCCTGCTGCGTCAACGGGTCCCTGATCGTTTTGCCCAGCTCTGAAAAGTCGCCTGCGCGCATGCGGGCGGTAGGAGTCAGCGCCGTGCTTGTGTTTGGGGTACCGCGTTCATGCGTCGCCTGCCAGGCGAAAAAGAAGAACGTCTGGTTCTTCTTAATTGGGCCGCCGAGCTGGGCGCCGAACTGGTTGCGCTTGAACGCCGGCGCCTCGGTGGAAAAGAACGGCCGGGCGTCGAAGACATCGTTTCGCACGAACTCGAACACACCTCCATGGAAGGAGTTCGTGCCGGATTTCGTCACGGCGTTGATCGAAGCGCCCCGGTTCCGGCCGAACTCGGCGCTGTAAGAGTTGGTCTGCACCGTGAACTCCTGGATTGCGTCGGGATTCGGAAAGGGAAGCGGCGCATTGAAATAGCCATCCTGGTGGGGAGCTCCGTCGAGAGAGTAGTTATTCGAGGCTCCTGTCCCTCCGTTGATGGCGTACCCGGGCGTGTTTGCGCCCTGGTCGAGTGATCCCACCGGCACAGCGCCTGGAAGGAGGCTCTGGAGCTGGAGCACGTTGCGGCCGTTGAGCGGCAGCTCGGAGACGCGCACCTCGTCGACTGTTTCACGGATGGTTCCGCTTGTCGTTTCGACAACCGCGGCGGACGCCGTGACCGTGACCTTTTCGGTAGATTCTCCAAGCTCGAGCACGATCGGCGCGGTGATGTGCTGGTTTACCTGGAGCACAATGCCTGTTCGTTCATAGGCTTTAAAGCCGGGAACCTGGGTTTGCAGCGTGTAGTGCCCGCTCGGAACAGCGGGGAAGACGAAGTAACCTTGTTCGTTCGAGACGGCGGTACGTGTAGCGCCGGTAGCTTCGTTGCGCAGCGTCACTTGCGCCGCGCCGACTGCGGCCCCGCTTGGATCCGTGATACTTCCGTTGATACTTCCGGTATCGAGCTGGGCGAACAGCAGGCTGGCCGCAGACGCGGCAGCCAGAAGAAGACGTGTAAGCAAAGCAACAGTTCCTCCGTAGGGCGGATTATATCAAGCGGGGATCGTAGGCAACGCAGGGAAACACCTGATTTCTGCCCTCAGAGAATTCCGGGATGACATTTTCGTGCGGGTCGCGGGCAGGTCTCGTTGGTTCAAAATGTGCGCGGTGGTGGTTTTTGGCCACCGCTTCTCCTTCCGTCGTCATCGGTTGGGCCTGTAATATCAATCGCTTTCGGAATTGGTTATCAGGCTGCATATACGTTGGCAGGTCCATTTGTTAATGGAACGGAGGAAGAGATGAAAAGATTGTTACTGACCAGTGTGATGGGGCTGGCCTTGATGGCCGGCGGGGCTTCGGCGGCAGAGATTTATGTCCGCTTCGGTCCTCCTCCGCCGCCGCGTGAAGTGATCGTCATGCGGCCGGGCCCAAGACATGTTTGGGTTCCGGGCTATTATCGATGGACTGGGAACCACTATCACTGGGTGAAAGGATGCTGGAGGAAGCCGCCTCGCGGGCGAATGGTTTGGGTGCCGGGGCACTGGGCGCCCCGCCGCGGCGGCTATGTCTGGATCGCCGGATACTGGCGCTGATTCACAACGGCCGCGACGGTGATTGATTGCCATCCGCGTGAAACAGGGCTCCCCATGCGGGAGCCCTGTACCCGCAACACGCAACAAAGGTCGAGGCTGTTCGCAATGGACGAGGCCCTTCACTCCTTAGGCCGCGACTGCAGTACGATCAGTAGGTCTCATGCGATCTCTACTGATTCTCTTCGCAGCGGCCGGAATCCTTCCTGG
>JADGHK010000782.1 GCA_019686145.1 Bryobacteraceae bacterium
GCGCGAAGAGATTGACTATCAGTTCATCATCCTGCCGCTCAACCTGAAGGAGGACCGGTGGGTGCAGGCGGCCGAGATCCGTCCCGGCGAGCGGTCCGTTGTCCACCACGCAGTCGTGTACGTCAGGGAAAAAGACGACCCGTGGCTACGGGACGCTTCGCCGGGGAAGCCTTTTGTGCGTCCCGGCGTTACACGCAACGATATTCTCGCAATCTACGCCCCCGGGCAGCCTGCCATGATGACGCCTCCCGGCATGGCGAAGAAGATTCCGGCCGGAGCGGATCTCGTCCTTCAGATGCACTACACACCAAATGGCAAGACTGCCGTTCAGGATCGCACAACAATCGGCATCGTATGGGCCAAAGAGCCGCCCGAAAAGCGAGTCCTGACGCTCCAGCTTGCCACCACCGATTTCCGTATTCCTCCGGGAGAGCCGAATCACCGGGTCAGCGTATCAGGCACAATGCCGAATGATGCGCTGCTCCTGTCTTTATTCCCTCATTTACATTTGCGCGGGAAGGCGTTCGAGTATGCGATCGTGAAGCCGGGCGGCGTTTATGAAACTCTTCTGCGAGTTGCACCGTACGACTTCTTCTGGCAGTTGAACTATCGCCTCGCGGAGCCGCGCCTGCTGCTGAAGGGAACGAGGCTCCTCTGTACCGCCTGGTACGACAACTCGCCGAACAACCCGCGCAACCCGGATCCCGAGGCGGAGGTCACTTACGGCGAGCAGAGCGATGACGAGATGATGGTAGGTTTCTTCGACGTGGCTGTTCCTGCGAACGTCGACAAAGCCTCATTCTTCATTCGCTGAGCGAGCATTGCACTTAAAAAGGCGCCGGCAACGTGCTAGCCAGTGATTCCGCTCTTGTGATTACATTAAGGAAAATGCGTGCCGGTTTGCTGTCCGTCTTCCTCGTCTTGAATGCGGTCCACGCCGCCCCGCCGGAAATCGATTTCGCAAAAGACGTTCATCCGATTCTCGCGGCCCGCTGCAATGGCTGCCACTCGGCGGCCAGCCGCCAAGGGAAGCTGGCGCTGACCACGCGGGACGACATCCTCCAAGGCGGTGTCAGCGGCCCCGCCGTGATCCCCGGCAACAGCAAGGGCAGCCTTCTGATTCAAAGAGTCACGGGTCAAAAACTCCCGGCGATGCCGATGTCCGGCGAGCGTCTTTCGCCTGCCGAGATCGACATTCTTCGAGCCTGGATTGACCAGGGCGCAAAAGCTCCTCAGCAGGCAGCGAAGGCAGGATGGAAGCCGATCCTTGCTCCCCGCCGTCCGCCCCTGCCGAAAGGCGCACCTTCCTCGGCCAATCCGGTGGACGCCTTCCTGGCGGCTTACTTCAAGCGCAACCGGATCACGCCTCCCGCCGTTGTGAGCGATTCCGTTTTCCTGCGGCGTGCCTACCTCGATCTTTGGGGCCTGCTCCCGACGCCCGAGGAGCGCCGCGCCTTCCTGGCCGACAGGCGGCCGGACAAGCGCGCCCGCCTGGTGGATGCGCTCCTGGCAAACCGAAAGAACTTTCGCGAGCACTGGATCAGCTTTTGGAACGATCTCCTTCATAACGACGAAGGGGTCAACTATATCGGCGACAGGAAGTCGATCACTCCATGGCTGCTCGACGCGCTGGCCGATAACATGCCGTACGACCAGATGGTCCGTGAGCTTTTGAATCCGGCTCCGAAAGTGGGGCCGGAGGGCTTTATTCTCGGCGTGAACTGGCGCGGCGATATCAACGCCAGCCAGCGGCCGGTGATGCAGGCGGCCCAGAACAGCGCTCAGGTATTCCTTGGCGTCAACCTGAAGTGCAACTCTTGCCACGACAGCTTCATCAGCTCCTGGAAACTGGAGGATGCGTACGGGCTCGCCAGCTTCTTCTCCGAAGAGCCTCTCGAGCTGGTCCGCTGCGACGCTCCAACCGGAATCATTGCGCAGCCGAAATTTCTCTATCCCGAGCTGGGGCCGAAGCAGTTGGACACGAGCCTTGCTGCGCGGCGGGCAGCAGTGGCGGAACTTTTCACGAAGCGTGAGAACGGCCGCTTTGCGCGAACGTTTGTAAACCG
>JADGHK010000783.1 GCA_019686145.1 Bryobacteraceae bacterium
GTCGTGTCTCGAGTCCCGGCCTTCCACCGTGGAGCCGTTCGTGAAGAACGCCATGCACGCTTCCAGATCGCGCGCCTCGATCGCCGCAAGATAGCCCTTTGCCAGGGCTTCCAAATCCGTGGAATTTGTCATCGAACCTATCTTGCCTCAGGCGGGCTGGTGCCGCTACTCGATCGTGACGGTTACGACATTCGCTTGCCGCCCGTCGAGAGTGAGGACGATGTCCACGGAACCTCGGCCCGCGAGCTCTCGCGGAAGAGGGCCGATGTTTACCTGGTCGAGCCCAAGATACTCCCCGTTCGGAGCGATTTCAGTGACCGGTGTGGCAATGCCGCCGACTGTCGCGGAAGCAGTCGAAGGATCCGCTCCGCGCAGGCCCGTGCCGTAGAGACTAAGGTAGACATCGCCATTCGCCAGGCTGATGGGCCGAGCCGCCCTCGTCTCCGGATCGAATACGAGTTCCCGAGTCTGATTTCCATCAGCTTCGTTCCGAACCCACTCCGCCGCAGCCACGCCCGATCCGGTTCCATTCGCTGCATACAGCGCAGGCGAGCTGCGTTGGATTTCAATTGAGCCCGCGGCAAGCACTTCATTGGTAGAAATCTGCTGGACTTTCACTGTTGCGGTCCCGGCTGCTGAATCGGGCGGCACCAGGAAGTTCACCTGGTTGGGAGACACAAAGAAGAGCGAAGCCCCCCGGGTGACGCCCGCGCTGTCGGTAACCGAGACGTAAACCCCGCCGAGCTCGGTGGGAAGCGGAAGTTCCTCGGCTGCCACCGTCGTCAGCGTGAGGCCTTCGCCAAAGGCGGAGCCAATCTGGTTCGGAGCCAGCGGAGCGTTGCCGTCGAAGCTTGCGGAAGGCACCGCCGCGACAGGCGTTTCGCGGAAATACTGCTGGAACAAGACGCCGCCGGCGAACAGGGCCGGCCGCTCCTGCTGCTTCAGGTAGCGATCAAGGAAGTCAAAACTGTACGAATTGATGACTCGGACCCTGGGGACGTTCTTGACACAGTCCGCCACGGGCTGGCCCTGGCATGAAACGTTCGACCAGGCGAAGTGTCCAGCGTTGCGCACGATGCCGAAGAATTTAGGACGATTGGAAAGCTGATAGATACTGCCCTGCGAGTCGCTACCAGTTAGGCTCGGAGTAACAAAGTTGTCCCCCAAAACCGGGGAAACCTCGCCGCTCTGATACATGAGAGGGACCCTGACCGCTGAAATCCGGTTGTTATATCGGTACGCGTGGAGATAGGGCGATAGAAGCAGGGCCACCTTGATGCGCGGCTCATACCAGTTTTCCCAGCCTCCTGCCAGTCCGAAGATCGTGTATCCGCCAAGCGAATGCCCGATACCGCCAATCTTCTCGGGATCGATGATGCTAGCGAACTGCGGGTCAGCCAGCATTCCGTCGAGAACTCGCCGCACATCGTCTCTGCGCTTCGTATAGGTCTGGTCGGTCCATTCTGTGTAGGCCGCGAGCGGAGGTTCCTGAGGCTCCTCGTCACTCGAACCACAGTCCGGATCGTTGTGATTCGGGGCAGCAACAACGTATCCGCGCCGTGCCAGTTCCTCTGTCAGAAACACAGCCTGTCGTCCAGTTGCGCAGTATCCGTGTGAGAAGACAACCAGGGGAAACCGGTCACAGTTCGCCAATGCTCCGTACTCGGCAACCGCGCCGGAAACGGCAACGCCATTCTTGTTGACGAAGTAGACATGGGAGGATTCCGGCGAGGTCGTAGGATACCAGACGTGGGTCTCCGTCCCACCAAAGCTCATGACACGATAGCCGGCGCCTAAGGCAACACTACACGCCGATGGTTGATTGGAGGCGCCAACCTGTGCCGCTCCCGGTTGATCCGTCTCAGCAGCAGCGGCAGGCAGGTATACGGCAAGAAGAGCAGAAACGATCGGTATCGCGATTCGCATCAACTTCAATCCCCTTGCTAGTAACCCGCACTTAGTTGCTGAGTCGCGGCGGAGTGTGGAATTAACGCCCGAATTACGCTTCGGGGCGTGTTAATTCTTTAGGGAGCGCTGCGGTAGTCCACTACGTTCTGCCCCTGGCC
>JADGHK010000784.1 GCA_019686145.1 Bryobacteraceae bacterium
TGCTCCATCGAAAACTTCGATCCCATGGGCGTTCACACGGGCGACTCCATTACCGTCGCGCCTGCCCAGACCCTCACCGACCGCGAATATCAGATGATGCGCGACGCTTCGCTGGCGTGCCTGCGCGAGATCGGGGTCGACACAGGCGGATCCAACGTCCAGTTCGCCATTCATCCGGAAACGGGCCGGATGGTGATCGTGGAGATGAATCCGCGCGTCTCCCGAAGCTCTGCTCTTGCTTCCAAGGCCACTGGCTTCCCCATCGCGAAGATCGCCGCAAAGCTTGCGGTTGGATACCGCCTCGACGAGATCAAGAACGACATCACGAAGGTTACTCCCGCGTGCTTTGAGCCGACGATCGACTACGTGGTCGTCAAAGTTCCGCGGTGGCAGTTTGAGAAGTTCCCCGGTGCGGAGCCAATGCTGAACACGCAGATGAAGTCCGTTGGAGAGGTCATGGCCATCGGACGGACCTTCCAGCAGGCGCTCGGCAAAGCCCTTCGGAGCCTCGAAACCGGCAAGAGTTCTTCCGCCGAAACCTTCGACGAAAAGCTCATCACTCCCAAGCTCATCACGCCGAATCCGGACCGCCTCAACTACATCCGGTTCGCCTTCGAGCGAGGCTGGACCGTCGAGCAGGTGCGCGAGCTCACGTCCATCGACCCCTGGTTCCTCGAGCGCGTTCGCGATGTCGTGCTGCTCGAGAAGAGTCTCGAAAAGGAGACTTTGGAAACCGTCTCTCGTGAGACCATGCTCCGCGCCAAGCGCGCCGGAATCTCGGACTCCCGGCTGGCGCGCGCCTGGAATGTCGATCCGCTCGAGGTGCGAAAGAAGCGCAAGGAACTCGGAGTCACGGCTGTGTTCAACCGCGTGGACACGTGCGCTGCGGAGTTTGAAAGCTTCACTCCCTACCTTTACTCCACGTACGAGTCCGCCTGCGAAGCGGAGCCGACCAACCGGAAGAAGGTCATGATTCTGGGCAGCGGTCCGAATCGGATCGGGCAGGGAATCGAGTTCGATTACGCCTGCTGTCACGCCTCCTTCGCGCTGCAGGAGTTTGGCGTCGAGTCCATCATGGTCAATTGCAATCCGGAGACCGTCTCGACGGACTACGATACCAGCGACCGGCTGTACTTTGAGCCCCTGACCCTGGAGGAAGTGCTCAACATCGTCGACACGGAAAAGCCGGATGGCGTGATCGTGCAGTTCGGCGGTCAGACGCCCCTCAACCTGGCGCTTCCGCTGAAGAGAGCCGGCGTTCCCATCATCGGCACCGATCCGGAAAACATCGACCTTGCCGAGGACCGGAAGCTTTTCGGAAAACTGCTGGACGATCTGGGTATCCCCTCTCCCGCGAATGGGACCGCCACCAGCGTCGAGGAGGCGTGCGCGGTTGCGTCGCAGATCGGCTACCCCGTGCTTGTACGGCCCAGCTATGTTCTCGGCGGCCGGGCCATGGTGATCGCCTATGACAGCGACATGGTGCGGCGATACATGCAGGAGGCCGTCACGTTTTCGCAGAAACGGCCGGTCCTGATCGACCGCTTCCTCGAAGACGCCACTGAGGTCGATGTCGACGCGCTGAGCGATGGCGAGGACGTGCTGATTGGCGGCATCATGGAGCACATCGAAGAAGCGGGCGTTCATTCGGGCGACAGCTCCTGCGTGCTGCCGACGTTCTCAATCGGAGAGCAGGATCTGAAGACCATTGAGGAATACACGGCCAAACTGGCCCGGGCGCTCAATGTCGTTGGCTTGATGAACGTCCAGTACGCGATCAAGGACGGCGTGGTCTACGTGCTTGAAGTGAACCCCAGGGCGTCCCGGACGGTTCCCTACGTCAGCAAGGCAACGGGAGTACCGCTGCCGAAAATTGCTGTCGGCCTCATGCTCGGGAAGAGGCTGAAGGATTTCACGCACTTGACTGGCGGGCTGTCGAGCGGGCGGCTTCCCGTGCCGCAGTATTTCGTCAAGTCCCCCGTCTTCCCCTTCGCAAAGTTCCCAGGTGTCGATCCCGCGCTCGGGCCGGAAATGCGGTCGACGGGTGAGGTGATGGGAGTCGGC
>JADGHK010000021.1 GCA_019686145.1 Bryobacteraceae bacterium
GCGGTCCGAATCGTCGGATCGATGCAGGACATCACGGAACGCAAGCGAAGCGAAGAGGAACGCCTTTACTACCTCGCTGTGATGGAGTCGATCGCACACAATGCTGCAGAGGCCATCTTCCTGCTCGATACCGAAGGCAGACCCACCTTTGCGAACCCAACCGCGGAAGACCTGTTCGGATGGAAACTGGACGAACTGCAGGGTCGCAGGCTGCACGATGTCATTCATTCCCATACGGGCAGTGGAGACCTCCAGGAGCCTGCCTGTCCGCTGGTAGCCGTTTTTCAAAATGGAACGACTCTGCGGAATCAGGAAGATACCTTCTACCATCGGGACGGCAGCCCCATCCGAGTGGAATATTCGAACGCGCCGATCTTCAAAGACGGGAAGGTCTCAGCCGCCGTTCTGGTCGTTCATGACATCACCGAGCGCCAGCGTGCGAAGGAGATCTTGGAAGAGGCGAATCGCGGACTCCACCGGATGAACGAAAACCTTCGGCAGTTTGCGTATGCGGCGGCGCACGATCTGCAGGAACCTCTGCGGATGGTGAACCTCTACTCACAGGTGCTCAAACGTCGTTTCGCAGGTGAGCTCGGAGACCAGGGCCGCGAGTTTCTTGCCTTCATCACAGACGGCGCGCGGCGCATGCAGAATCTCGTGACCGATCTCCTCACCTTCACTCAAGCTGGCGACACCCTGGATTCTCCAACGGAGGAGGTCGATTGCAACCAGGTCCTGAACATGGCGATGAATAACCTCACGGTCGCCATCGCAGAGTCCGGTGCGGAGATCACGAGCAGTCCAATGCCCGTGGTGCGGGCTCATTTTCAACCTCTTGTTCAGCTCTTTCAGAATCTCCTGAGCAACGCGATTAAATACCGCAGCGAAGCTCCGCCTCGCATCGACATTTCCGTGAAGCCTGAAGGGGCGTACTGGCTGTTCTCCGTTCGTGACAACGGAATCGGAATCTCTCCAGACTATCACGAGAGGATCTTCGGCGTGTTTAAGCGCCTACACAAGGACAAGTATCCCGGTACTGGCATTGGCCTTGCGATCTGCGCCAGAGTCGTCGACCGGTATGGCGGGCGCATCTGGCTGGCATCCGAGGAAGGCAAAGGCTCAACTTTCTTCTTCACACTTCCCCAAACCCCTCATCCCTGATCCGCGCTGCTGGGGAAACCGGCAGCGCGGCACTGCGCATACACAATTCAGCTCTGGTAATCTATACTGTTTTGGCAATTTACCTGCATGAATCGTCGTAGGCGCGCTTCCGAGGACCGGTATTACCGCCCTCGCACTCATGTAAGCGCTGTACTAGGAGGAGATTAGCCATGCAAAAAAGGCGATGGGTCAAAAAAGGCAGCCTCATGGCTGTGCTGGCGATAGCCGGTTTCGTGCCGGCGGCCGCCCAGATGCCTCAGGGAACGAGCCGTTCCACCTGGAACCGGATGGAGGGTACTGTGCGGCTGGAAGAGGCCAGGATGTACCCGCCCTACATGGTGCTTCAAACAACGGGCTATCCGAGAATGCACGACAGAACAGTCACTGTCGAGACCCAGGTACCCAATTCAGGCTACGATTTGGTGATTGACGAAGTCCGCGCCGTAGGCGATGAGGTCTGGGTCATCGCCAATCTGCGGCAGACGGAAGGCATCTATTCCCAAATGCCAACCACCCTTTCGGACCGGATCATCATCCACGGCCCGGATGACATGCAGGTTCGAACCGTAATCGTCGGTGACGCCTCAATGAGCGCCGCGGGGGATACGCAGAGGTTCGCAACGAGGGCGGACCTGGAAGCCAGCACGGACATCGACAAAGGGTTTGTGCTGTATAAACGTTTCGGCTGAGACGATTCAGCCAGGCAGAGCGCCGAGCATTGAAGGGCACAGATGAGGCGTGGACAGGTCCGCGCGCCCTTAAAGGTTCTGTCTGCGCCTCACTCGCCCTGCCGCCCGGCCGCCGAATTCCGGAACAGGCCTAGCCGTACTCAAATCCCGCCACGGCAAAAGCGGAAGCGGAATCAGTCTGAATGGGCGGGGCTCCACGAACTCCGGCACGAGCCATTCTCTCAACGCGCCGCACCGGCCGGAAACCAAGCCTGCGGGCAAGATCTACAGCAGCTTTATTTTCCAGGGGGACATCCCAAAATAAGCACTGGCCCGGATAGAGACCGCGGAACCAGTTCACCAGACTTGACACCGCATCTTCGTCTTTCGACACGCAGGGCCCGAAATACGGTGCGTTTGAGCCCGGCCGCCCCATCGCGAAGGCCTGGTCGCCAATGCAGGCAGCGGCTGTTCGCGCCAGATCGGCGAGCAAAGCGGAACGGTCGGCGCCAAATGCCCGCTCATCGAGGGCCGGCAATGGCACGTACCGGCTGACGGACACGCTGGCAAATTCGGGCGGTGTTCCGGCCCATCGTTCAATGACGGATTCCGTCTCAAATCCCAGAGAGCGGTACAGCGGGGCGCCCATATCCGTCGCGTCGAGCTTGATCCATTGAACACCGGCAGCCTCAAGGTAGGACAACGCATGTTCCATTAATCGGCGGGCGAATCCACGTCCCCGGAACTCGGGAAGCGTGAGCACCATCCCGATCCACGCGAGACGCTTGTCATAGATCAGCGCGGTCGTTGTCGCCGCGAGCCTGCCGTCGCACTCCAGCCCGAAGCATCCGTCCGGTTGCAGGCGAAGAAGCCGGCGCCAGTCTTCCTCAGTCTGGTTCCATCCCGCCGCCTCCTTCAAGAGCATCGCCTGAGGTATGTCTTCGGGTCGAAGGAGTCGAATCTGCATATGAGATACGGTATCGCAGCCGGGAGGCATAGGTAGGGTCCACGGCCGCGTGGCGTACAATCGAACAATATGAAATGGCTCGTATCCCTCTCGGCGCTCTTCGCCTGGTCGGCTTATGCTGCTGACGCCGATCTGATCCTTCACAACGGGAAGGTGCTGACGGTAGATGGAAAATTCTCCATAGCCCAGGCGATTGCTGTGAAGAATGGCCGGATCACGGCTGTCGGGACAAATGAGCAGGTGATGCGCTCGGAGCGCGGGACCCGCACCAGATTGATGGATCTTGGCGGAAAAACCGTGCTCCCTGGCCTCATCGACGCGCACGTTCACACGCTGGGCGCGGGTTTGAGCGAGTTTCGAAAGCCGCTGCCGCCGCTTGGCAGCATCGCAGCCATCCAGGACTACATTCGAAAGCAGGCGAAAGAGACGCCGAAAGGTGAGTGGATCATCGTGCCACGCACCTTGCCGCCCCGCCTGAAAGAGATGCGAATGCCGACCCGGCACGACCTTGATGTCACAACAGATCATCCGGTCGCGTTCGATGGCAGCTACGTCTGGTCGGCGAACACGCTAGCGTTGAAGATCAGCGGGATCACCAGGGACACGCCCAACCCGCCGGGGGGCGAGGTCGTGAAAGGCCAGGATGGAGAGCCGAATGGAATCCTCCGGAATGCTTCGCAGCTTCTCAAGGGCGCGCGCCGCGCTGAGACGTTCACCGATGAGGAGAAGCTCCGCGCGATTGAAAAAATGCTGCATCTCTATGCAGCGGCTGGGCTCACCGCCGTCGGCGACAGAGCTGTGACTCCGGAGGACGTTGCGCTCTTCGAGAAGCTCAAGGCGCAGAACAAGCTGCCCGTCCGTATCATCCTTACCTGGAGGCCGAGCGCAGCGGGACCCGCCGAAGACTTGATTCGGACCATCCGTGCTTCGTCCTGGACAACGAACAAGGGCGATGAGCGGCTGAAGTTCGGGACGTTCAAGATCACGCTCGATGGAGGGCAATCGGTCGGAACCGCATTTCAGCGGATGCCCTACGGCCCGTTTGGGCGGCAACTGTACGGGCAGACCAACCCCGACAGCCGCGGGACTCTTTTTGTCGATGCGGAAAAGCTTTATCGCATCTACTCGGCCGCGCAGGCAAAGGGATGGCAGCTCACCGCCCATGCGCAAGGGGGCGGGGCCATCGACACGCTATTGGACGTCTTCGAGCGGTTGAACCGCGAGAAGCCGATCGCGCCGATGCGCCACCATGTCATGCATGGGAGCTTCATGAGCGAGGAGGCGCTCAACCGGATGAAGCGTCTGGGCGTGATCATCGACGCGCAGCCCGGATGGCTGCACTACGATGTGCCCGCGCTCCAGAAAGTGTTCGGCCGCGACAAGATGCGATGGTTCTTCCCTCTCCGGTCCTTTTTTGACAAGGGCATTGTGGTCGCCGGCGGCAGCGATCACATGATCGGCTACGGCAAGAACAACGCCGTCAATCCCTACAATCCGTTCTTCAACATCTGGATGTGCGTAACGCGGCGGACTGCCGCCGGTGAAGTCTTCTACCCGGAAGAGCGCGTAACAAGGGAGCAGGCGCTGCGAATGTACACTACGGGAGCGGCCTACCTCCAGTTCAGCGAGAAGAGCCGTGGCTCGCTCGAAGTCGGAAAGCTGGCCGATCTTGTCGTCATCGACCGGGACTTCCTCAACTGTCCCGAAGACGAGTTGAAAGACATTCAGCCCCTTCTCACGATGGTTGAAGGCCGCGTGATCTACGAACGAAAGTAAGAAGCAAAAGAGGAAAATGGTTCACAACGAGCAAGAGCTGGAAGAACTGCTGTCGCGTCCATCGGAAGCAGACGTGCAGGCCGCCGCGCAATGGCGGGGAGATATCGCTGTTCTCGGAGCAGCAGGCAAGATGGGGCCGAGCCTGGTGCGCCGGATTCGCCGCGCCATGGACGCAGCCGGTTCCAAGGTGCGGCTTTACGCAGTGACCCGGACGCCTTGCGATTGGGGCGAGGGCATCACCGGCGTCACAGCGGATTTCCTGCAGCGCGATCAGGTACAGGCGCTGCCGGATGCAGAAAACGTCATCTTCATGGTCGGCCGCAAGTTCGGCTCCACCAGCAATGAGCCCCTTACGTGGGCAGTCAACACCTACGCTCCCGCCCTCGTGGCTGAAAGATACGCTAAGTCGCGGATCGTGGCCTTCTCCACGGGCAATGTCTATCCCTTTGTGCCACCAGAGAGCGGCGGTGCGACGGAAGCGACGCCGCCACAGCCGGTCGGCGAATATGCACAATCGGCCCTCGGACGGGAACGAACGTTTCAGTATTTCTCTCAAACCAACGGAACCCCGGTCCTGATCCTGCGCCTCAATTACGCTGTCGAACCCCGGTACGGCGTGTTGCTTGAAATCGGCACGAAGGTTTACGAGAGACGTCCCATAGATCTCCAGATGGGGCACGTGAACGTGATCTGGCAGGGAGATGCAAACTCAGTCTGCCTGCGCGGGTTTCCGCTCTGCGCTTCGCCCGCGAGAATCCTGAACCTGACGGGACCTGAAACGCTCGCCGTCCGGGATGTGGCGCTGGCCTTCGGCAAGTGCTTCGGCATTGAGCCGGTCTTCACGAATCAGGAATCCGACACCGCTTTGCTGAACAATGCCTCGGAATGCCACCGCATCTTCGGCCGGCCTTCGATGAGCGTGGACCAACTGATCACCATGATCGCCGGTTGGATTCAACAGGGCGGCCGGACTCTCGGCAAACCGACTCATTTCGAAACACGAACAGGACAATTTTGATGAGCTGGAAAGAAGTTCTCAAGCAGGGCGCCGTCATCCCGGCGCATCCTCTCGCCCTGAATGCGGAACGCAAGCTGGACGAGCGGCGGCAGCGTGCCCTGACCCGCTACTACCTGGCCGCCGGCGCCGGGGGCGTAGCTGTGGGCGTTCACACCACGCAGTTCGAAATTCGCGATCCGAAGGTTGGCCTGCTGAAGCCCGTCCTGGAGCTCGCAGCAGAAGAAACCAGGGATCACAACGTGGTGCGCGTGGCGGGCATTTGCGGCCTCACGAACCAGGCCGTTAAGGAAGCGGAGCTTGCCCGGAGCCTCGGCTATCACGTCGGACTCCTGAGCTTGAGCGCTTTTCGCAACTCGACCGTTGACGAGATGGTCGCCCATGCCAAAGCGGTCGGGGAGGTGATACCGCTCTTTGGATTCTACTTGCAGCCCGCAGTCGGCGGCCGCTTGCTGCCAGCCGAGTTCTGGAGGCGGTTCTGCGAACTGGAGAGCGTTGTCGGCATCAAGATCGCGCCGTTCAACCGCTATCAGACCTTGGATGTGCTCCGGGGAGTCGCGGAATCGGGCCGCGCGCAAGAGATCGCCTTATATACCGGCAACGACGATCATATCCTTCTCGATCTATTGACGCCCTTCCGTATCAACGGGACGCCGCTGCGGATTGTCGGCGGCCTCCTGGGGCATTGGGCCGTATGGACGAAGCGCGCCGTCGAGCAGCTGCAACGAGTGCATTCCGTATGGGCGGGACAGTGTCCGCTGAACTCGGACTGGCTGACCATGGCCGAGGAAGTAACGGACTGCAATGCCGCCTTCTTCGACGCCGCCAACGCCTTCCACGGCTGCATCGCCGGGATCCACGAGGTGCTGCGCCGCCAGGGACTTCTGGCCGGACGCTGGTGCCTTAACCCCAACGAGGACTTATCTCCCGGGCAAGCGGAGGAAATTGACCGGGTCTATGCGGCTTATCCCCACCTGAATGACGACGATTTCGTCAAGGAAAATCTGGACCGGTGGCTGCGATAGCGTGCGACGAAGATAGGTAATGTTGTCAACGGGATGCAAAACACCCAATTCCCGATCGGGGAATGGGTGATATAATCCCGTCATGGAAACGCACGCGCGCAGCCTGGCGAAGGCGCTGAGCTACCGGCTTCTCGGCTCACTGTCGACGGCGGCCCTGGTATTTCTTATCAGCCGGGATTTCATGTTATCCATGGGCGCTGGCGTAACGGATTCCCTGGTTAAGATCGTTCTTTACTTCCTCCACGAGCGTCTGTGGGATCACATCGACTTCGGCCGCCAGAGACCAGCGCAGCCCGAGTATGAGATCTGACCACTCAGCTCTCATTCCGAAGCTGTAGCGCCTCGGTCCAGGCGCAGCTTATCTCTCAGCGATTGGACAGTTAGGGAAGCTGGAATACCGCGAAGACCGGGAAATGGTCGGAAGGCCATCTTCCATCCTTCCCATCCGCGACCGTTTCCGCCACAAGAGCCTTCCAGGGTCCCTTCCACAGAATCCAGTCGATTCTGGATGCCGAAGGTTGCCCCTTGAATCCGTGGAATGTACCAGTTGGACCGAAACGTTTCCCCGCAGACTCCCAGGCATCTTTGTATCCGTTCGTCAGGATCCGGTAGGGTTCGTTGCCTGCATTCGTATTAAAGTCACCCGTGATCACTACTGGCACACCGGCGGGAAGCTTGGCCAGCCGCGAATGAATGAGTTCTGCGCACTTCACTCGCGCCGGCTCGTCGATGGATCGGTGCGGGAAGTGAGTGTTGTAGAAGTAGAACTTCCGCTTCGAGGAAACGATCTCGAAAAGGCCCCAGGTCACCATGCGCGGGAGACTCATGCCCCAGGCGTCGCTACCGGGCTTCTCCGGAGTTTCCGAAAGCCAGAAATTCCCGGAATCGAGGAGCTTGAGCTTGTCCTTCCGGTAGAAAACGCCCATGTGCTCGTCTTCGTGGTTGCCGCGCCGGCTCAAGCCGAACCACGTGTATTCCGGGAGCTTCTCCACGATGTACTGCCCCTGCTCGTAGTACAGCTCCTGTGTACCCAGCACGTCGGGGTTCTTCTGGCGGACTGTCTCGACCAGCAAGTCGCGCCGGTACTCCCATTGGTTCGGGCCGTCGCCCTTGGCCGGGTATCGAACATTAAACGACATCACCCGGAGTTCTTCGGCCTGGAGGGGAAGCATGAAGAGAACCGGCAACAGGAAGATGGTTCGACGAGACCTCATTATTGTTTCAATCCTTGTTTCCAATCGCTAGCTGAGATATTCCGGCGGACCGGCGAAGGGCCCTCGGGCTGCCTCCAGCCGAACGCCTGCTTCGAGAAGAAGCTCCTCGGTCCATGGCGCGCCGACCAACTGCACGCCTACCGGTAGTTTATCCGAGGTGAGCGTGATTGGAACGACCAGCCCGGGCATTCCGAAGAGGTTGAAAGGCGTCACGGGAGCCATTGCCTCGAGGAGTTCGATTTCGCCTTGAGGGGTTTTCCAGCGGCGCTCTCCGTGGCGCCAGGCAGCAACGCCGCACGCCGGAAGCAGCAGAATCGGAAACTTCTCCATCTGGCGCAAGAGAGAGGCGCGCATCTTATCCCGGATCGCCAGTTGCGTCACGATTTCACGCCCCGTGGGCTCCGGACGCCCCTCCGTTCGCCGGAGCAGTTCGAGCCCCGACGAATGGCACTCGGACTCGCGCCCTGCGATCATCTCCCTGGTAAAAGCGGCCGGCACATCGATGAAGAAAAACGACCAGACCTCGGTCGCGCGCTCGACACCGTGAGGCCGAAAGGGCTCTACGGGGATGCCGCACTCCTCGAGCAGCTTCCCTGCCCTCAAAACGGCCTCCCGCATTTCAGGCTGAACAGGCACATTGTTCCAGTTCTCCATCAGCCCGACCCGCACGCCCTCCAGGCCGGTCGTCCGAAGCGGAACAGGAGCCGAGAAGGGATCCTCCGGATCGTGGCCGGAAAGGACTTCGAACAGCAGGCGCAGGTCCGCAACATTGCGAGCCATCGGTCCCGCGACGCCGAGCAGACCGCCCGGATGAGCGATCTCCGGGAAGTGTCCCGCCGCAGACACGCGTCCTGGCGTGGGCTTTAGCCCGGCGATCCCCGAAAAGTGGGCGGGGATGCGGATGGAGCCGCCCCCGTCGCTGCCGATGCCTCCTGCGGAGCAGAAGCTGGCAATGGCCGCGGATTCCCCGCCGCTCGATCCGCCCGGTGTCCTCTCGAGATTCCAGGGGTTGTTGGTCCGGCCGATGATCCGGTTGTCGGTCTCCCAGTTATACAGAAACTCAGGCGTATTCGTCTTTCCGAGAATGATAGCGCCGGCAGCGCGAAGCCGCCGGACAGCAGTCGAATCGCGCTGCGCGACGTGCTTGCAACGGAGGAGGCTTCCGCAGAGGGTCGGCACGCCTTCGATATCAAAGCTGTCTTTCACCGTGACGGGAACGCCGTGCAGAGGGCCGGTCGGGCTGCCATCAACCACCGCCTGCTCTGCTCTCTTTGCGGCGTTCCGAGCCTCCTCGTGAAACAGGCGGACAAAGGCGTTGATCGCTCTGTTGTGCTTCTCAATCTGACAGAGGTGCGCCTCGACCAGTTCGACAGGCGACAACTGGCGTGATTGGACGAGAGACGCCATCTCACGCAAACTCAGGCGGTGTGGCATAAGTCCCAGTGTCCTGCGATCGCACCGGCCTCACAACTCCCCCTCCCTCAGCGCGCTAGAATGGCCTCGTGGCGACGTACCACTTTCTCGAGGCGCGACAGTGCGTCCTCGAGCAGATTCTTGCAGCGCGAGGCGTACCAGGCGTCGAAAAGGTCTCGCTGGCCGACGCTGCCGGACGCGTCCTGGCTGAACCCGTTTGCGCAGACCGCGACTATCCTCCCCTTGCACGGTCCATTCGAGATGGATTCGCCGTTCGAGCCTCCGGCTTTACAGGATCGGCGCGGGTCGTGGGAGAGGTCCGGGCCGGGGAGCAGTTCCGGGGCGAGGTCGGAGAAGGCGAAGCAGTTGAGATCATGACGGGCGCCCCGGTTCCCGACGGAGCCGACGCCGTCATCATGGTGGAGCACGTCGAGCGAAGCGGCGATCGTATCACCACGACGCGGAAAGTTTCACCGGGCGATTTCATCAACCCGCGCGGCTCTGAAGCTGCGCGAGGAGCTGTAATTCTCCCTCGCGGGAAACGCATCGGATTCGCCGAAATCGCGGCCCTTGCAATGACGGGTGTAACCGAAGTTCCGGTCTATCTCAAACCGCGCGTGGCGATTCTTGCGACGGGAGACGAGATTGTCCCCGTGGAGGCTGTGCCGCACGAGTATCAAATTCGAAACTCGAACGCCTGCTCGCTGGCGGTGCAGGTCCAGAATGCGGGCGGAGAACCTGTGATTCTGCCGGTTGCGCCCGATGAATTCGAGGCGACGCGGAAACTGATCGAACAGGGTCTCACGTTCGATCTTCTGCTGCTGTCCGGCGGCGTCTCAGCCGGTAAGTACGACATTGTCGAGAGGGTGCTCCTCTCCCTGGGAGCCAAATTCTACTTCGACCGGGTGTTAATCCAACCCGGCCAGCCTCTGGTGTTCGGCCGTGTCCAGGGCCGCTTCTTCTTCGGACTCCCGGGAAACCCTGCCTCCACAATGGTCACGTTCGAGATCTTTGCGAAGGCTGCTGTGGAACTGCTTGGAGGCCAGTGCAGCGTAAACCTTCCGATCCTGTACACAAGGCTTGCCACAGACTTTCGTCATAAGCCAGGACTTACCCGCTTCCTGCCAGCGCGGCTCAGCGAGGACGGAACCCAGCTCGCCCCTGTTCCGTGGCAAGGATCAAGCGACGTGGTTGCCATTGCGAACGCAAACGCGTGGCTGGTAGCCAAAGCCGACCAGGAAGAATACCGCGCCGGCGACTGGATCCAGGTGCTCATCCGATGAACCGGCTCTCTCACTTCGATGATGCGGGCGCAGCTCGCATGGTCGACGTCTCCGAAAAGGCTTCCACACGCCGGACGGCCCGGGCAGAAGCGTTTGTGCGGATCCGTCCCGAAGTGCTGGCAAAGCTGCCTGAGAATCCGAAGGGCAACCCGCTCGAAGTCGCACGAATTGCCGGTGTCATGGCTGCGAAGAAGACTTCGGAATTGATTCCGCTCTGCCACCCGCTGGCGCTCACGCACGCGGATGTCGAGGTGGAGGTGGAAGCCGAGGGCGTTCGAATCACCGCGTCAGCAGCGACGACGGGGCCGACCGGAGTCGAAATGGAAGCGATGACTGCGGCATCGGTCGCCGCCCTGACCGTTTATGACATGACCAAAGCCATGGACAAGTCCATCAGCATCGAGCACGTGCATCTCCTCGAAAAGACAGGCGGCAAGAGCGGAACGTACCGGAGGGGTGACTGATGTACCGCGCAGCAGTGCTGACGATCAGCGACTCCGTTCACCAGGGAGTTCGAAAGGATCTCTCCGGACCGGCAGTCAAGGCAAGGCTGGAAGAACTTGGGTGGGTGGTCGAGGACGTCGAGGTACTCCCGGACGAGGCGGCAGCCATCTCCTCGCGGCTTGTCGAAATCGCCGCCGGCGGCCGGGTTGGGGCGATCTTTACCACGGGCGGCACGGGCGTAGCGCTCCGCGACGTCACTCCGGAAGCGACCCGGGCCGTGATCGACCGCGAAATTCCAGGGCTGGCGGAGGTGATGCGCGCCGAGGGGCGGAAGCATACGCCGTTCGCGGCGCTTTCGCGAGGGATCGCAGGCAGCCGCGGCCGTGTACTGATTGTAAACTTGCCAGGATCGCCCAAAGGCGCGGTCCAGTCTCTGGATGTTATTGTGGGAGTAGTACCGCATGTTCTGGACCTCTTGAGCGGCAAGACCGCACATGAGAGTGAATCGAAACGGGACATGGTAGTTTGACGTCAGAAGGAAGGTCCAAAATGCGAGCCCTACGTTCTGTACTCGCCCCTTTGGTGTGCCTCTCGCTAGCGGCTCAGCAGCCCGCTCCTAACCCTCCCCGGCAGGAAGGCGAGACACCGGGGAACGAGCATGTCATCCGGGCCACCGTCAACGTTGTGGTCGCGCCGGTGACCGTGCTGGACAAGAACGGACAGTTTGTCACGGGCTTGCAGCCGCATGATTTCCGTCTTTATGACAACGAGATCCTGCAGGACATTAACGAGGACATCGCTTTCCAGCCGCTAAGCGTCGTTGTCGCTGTCCAGGCCAACTGGCGCGTGGATTCGATGCTCCCCAAGATCCGGAAGGCAGGTCATCTGTTGCAGCCTCTGGTAACGGGCGAGCAGGGGGAAGTCGCGGTGATCTCCTTTGATCACCAGATCAGGCTGCATCAGGATTTCACCTCGGATCCCGACAAGATTCAGGAGGCATTCGAGAAGATCAAAGCTGGCAGCAATACTCACGTCCTGGTCGATGCTGTCAGCTATGCTTCCCGCATGCTCCGAAAGCGCCCGAACAATCGCCGCAAGGTGATTCTGCTGATCAGCGAGACCCGCGACGGCGGCAGCGAGGGCAATGTCCGTGATGCGATCACCGACCTTCAACTGGACAACGTCAGCCTGTACTCGGTGAACATCAACCGCGCGGTCGCCGCGCTGACGCAAAAACCCGCATACCCGCGGCCCGATCCGCTTCCGCCGACGGCCCGGCCGATGCCTCCAGGGGCAGCCGTGACGCCGGAAACGGTTGCCGGACTCCATGCGGCGCCCGGGCAGGCGGCCAATATCGCCCCGCTGATCCGCGAGATCTTCGTGCAGGTGAAGTCCCTCTTTATCGATAACCCCGTCGAAGTCTTCACGAAGTTCACGGGCGGGCGCGAGTATGCCTTCGTAACGCAGAAGGATCTGGAGCGTGCGATCCTCGATATCGGCGAGGAGCTGCACAGCCAGTACCTGCTCAGCTACAACCCGAACAACAAGCTCGAGGGCGGCTTCCACGCGATCCGGGTGGAAGTGAACCGGCCCAACTTGACGATTCGAACCCGGCCCGGCTACTGGCTGGCGGCAGTCCCAGAGTAATCCCCCGTTTCAACCCGCCACATTTTTTAACCAGGTGGAGGGAATACACCGCCGGCTTGCCACGCATCGAATCTGTAGAGGTGGGTTGTGTCAAGAGCGGCGATTGCAAAAGTCATCCCGGCTCTTCTGGGTCTGATCAGCGCTGGCGTCATCATTAAAACTGTGACGGGGGACTCGCCAGGCACGGGTTTTCCAGACCCCGTCGTCGATATCAGCAAGCAGACGGAAAAAGGGAAGGCGTTCTTCGCAGGCGGGTGCTTCTGGTGTCTGGAAGCTCTCTTTGAGCAGCTTTCGGGCGTCGAAGCAGTGACATGCGGGTATGCCGGCGGAAAGCCACAGGACGCCCGGTACGAGCTGGTGCATACGGGACAAACCGATCACGCCGAAGCGATCGAAATCACCTACGATCCGTCGAAGATTTCCTACGGTCAGCTATTGAAGGTCTTCTTCAGCGTGGCGCACGACCCCACCCAGTTGAATCGCCAGGGCCCTGATTTCGGGCGCCAGTTTCGCTCGTCGATCTTTTACATCGACGCGCAGCAGAAGCGGGTAGCCGAAGCTTACATCTCCCAGCTCGAAAAAGCGAGGGTCTATCCGAAGCCGATTGTCACCGAGGTAGTAGAGTTGAAGGGTTTTTATCCCGCCGAAGACTACCATCAGGATTTCGCGAAGAACAACCCGGACCACCCTTACGTCTTGATGCATGCCGTGCCGAAGGTGAAGAAGCTCCGTAAGGAATTTGCCTCCCGGCTAAAGGACTAGCCGCCCGATCACCGTCGCAAAGCCGGCTGTTTTCGCCTACTATGCGAAGAGGAGCGACTCGCGATGCGGATTGTGCTCGGTGCGGACCATGCCGGCTATGAGATGAAGCAGGACCTCGTCGACTACGTTCGGACGTTGGGGCACCAGGTGCTCGACGTGGGCACTTACGGGAAGGACCCGGCGGACTACCCGGACTTCGCAGCCAAAGTCGCCGAAGCGATCCGTAACGGGGATGCGGATCGGGGCATTCTGATCTGCGGCAGCGGCGTAGGCGCGTCCGTAGCCGCGAATAAGATACCGGGCATCCGCGCCGGCCTGTGCCACGATACGTACTCCGCTCACCAGGGAGTGGAGCACGATGATATGAATGTCCTCGTGATCGGTTCTCGCGTGATTGCCGGGCACCTTGCTCGCGAGCTCGTGCACGCTTACCTCGGCGCGAGATTCAGCGGGGGGGAGCGCCACGTTCGCCGCCTGCAAAAAGTGAAAGCCCTCGAAGACCGCTTCGCCACATGCCGCTAGCACCCCGGAGCGTGCGCCCTCCTCGGGGAAACCAAGCCGCCGCCGACCGGCTGGAATCCAGAATTTTCCTTGAAGAGAAAAACCAAACCTGTGTGAGCCATGCCAGTCGGAATCAACGCCATTACTTGCTGGAAGGCGAATGCGGCCGCATCCGACCTGCCAAGTCTCGAGGAGGAAGATCATGGTTCGCACAACGGGAATCAACGGCGTCGCCGTCGACCAACT
>JADGHK010000785.1 GCA_019686145.1 Bryobacteraceae bacterium
GCAGCGGGCGGCGCCGGAGCCAATACCCGATCAAGACGAGATACAGCACCAGCGAATAGAGGAAGTTGTAAAAGCCCCAGTGCAGGTGCGAGTTATAGATAGCCGGAAAGATGATGAATTCCAGACCGTGCGTTTCTCGGGCGACCCCTCGAATGGCGTATCGAAAGGCGAAGGGTAGAGCGACGACGTATATCGCAATCAGGAGCTTTTCCGCCGTCAGAGGAGACACGAAGCTCATCGCGGCCGCCATCATGGCATGACCCAGCCAGTTCGGCACCGGGACAGGGTTGGGAGCGTAGACTTCGCGGGCAAGGGGATTCTCGTCGAGAAAGTACTGCCGCACGAGCTTCGCATTGTAGACGTGAGCCGGTCCATCCGCCGTCGGGAAGTATGAAAAGAGGAAAAGAGGAAGCAGATTCAGGAACGCCGCGCCGGCAAAAAGCAATAGGCGAGTGTGATGCACCTTGTCTCGTCTTCGGCTGGCTTTCATGTCACTGGCTCTCCGGGATGTGATAGATGCGGATGCTGCGACCCGCCATCGCCACGGGCTGGTAGCGCTCCAGCCAATCGTACGGGCCATCGCTCCGCCCGGACTCGTGTTTCATCTTGAGGCCCATCATCTTTAATTGCGTCAGGCTTATGGCGACCCAGCCAGACACGGGCTCGTAGGGTTGAAGCCGGCGACTGGGCGGCAGGTTCTGGTTGCGGAGATCGGCACTTGTAAATAGAGCGATCCTTGGTTCGGATGCGTTCAGGCTGCGGAGCACATCTCCCAATCGCCGGATATCCTGTCCCCAGTCGAGGTCGGATTCGACCAAGATCTCCTCGGGATTGCGTCCTGCCAGCTCATTGAAATAGGAGAGGTGATCCGGATGAGCCATTACCGACGAAAGGCAGTGCCATACAAGAAGGAGGCCAGCGGCGGCCGGGGCGTATCGATGACGAGCCTGCGTGAGAAGCCTTACTGCTCCAAGGGAGCCGAGGATCGCCATCGGGCCGTAGATCGGGAGAATATGCCGGACTCCGAGGTTGACCTTACTTGGCAGCACGGCCAGAAGGATCGCGAGGAACACGATAAGAGGAGTCTGCTGCGGCCAACTGAGCCGGTGGCGATCGCGGATCATCGCGGCGACACCAAGGATGAAGAGCGCCAGCAAGCCAAGTGGTGTCTTGACAGCAAGGACGACCGGGAAGAAGGCGATCCAGCCAGTCTTCCGGTACTCTCCCAGCAAGTAGGAATCATGTCCTTCCGAGGCGTGATACCCGGCATGCACGATTCCCCGCACTAGCTCCGAGCCAGGCAGCGGCATCTCGACGAGCGCATTCGCTGCCGCGACCAGCGCGCCTTCGGTGCCGAACACTCTGGTGACAATCTGGTGAGGTCTGTTTTCCTCCGTTGATAGCTGGTTCAGGGAGAAGCCGTATCCCGCCCAGATCAGAAGAGCGGCGAGCCCCGCAGCTGCTGCAATCCGACGCGCCCGGATTCGCACGGACCACAGAATCTGCTTCCTCGAAGGGCGAGCCACCAGAAGCCACATTGCTGCGACGCCAGCGGCGCTGGCGGGATAAAAGAGGAAGACTGTGAACTTCGATAGGACCGCTCCGGCCAGGGCAATGGCGAGGAGGACCGAGGCCTGCCAGGAAGGGCGCTCTGCGAACACTACCGTTGCATAAAGGGCGAGAAGCAGGAAGGCGTGATCGCCATATCCGTGGTGGCGAGGCCGGCATGTGCCAGCACCGGCGGCGTCGTCGTGAACAGCAGGACTGCCACGAGCGCGGCGAGCCTTCCCGCAACCCGGTTCGCCCAGAGAAAAACGGCGAGCGACGCCAGCCAGAAAAAGGGCAGGATCCCAGCCCGAGCCAGAGAGAGGATGCGCGTGTAGTCGTCGCCTTTTCCGAGAAGAGCGTTGCCCTCGTCCCACATTGACGGCAGACCTATGCTTCGCACCCCGCTGAAATAAGGACCAAGCGCTAGGGCGACGCGGGCAAGAGGGGGATGCTGCGCTTCGTAGTTATAGACACCGCGATCCAGAAACTCGATGCCGCAGGC
>JADGHK010000786.1 GCA_019686145.1 Bryobacteraceae bacterium
GTCCGTGCGGTTTCAGCTCATTCCACCCCATGTGTGGAACGCGGGCTGTCGGCGGAAACCGCTTCACCGTCCCTTCAAACAATCCCAGGCCTTTCTGTTCCGGAGCCTCCTCGCTCCCGGTGAACAATGCCTGCAGGCCGAGGCAAATGCCAAGGAACGGAACTCCGGCCTGGATGCGGTCGACCAGCGTCTCGCGAACGCGCATGGCATCGAGTGACCGCATCATCTGACCAAAATGCCCGACTCCTGGCAAGATGATCTTGCTTGCCTGCCGCAGCCCCGCCGCGTCATCGACGATCTGGTAGGGCGCCCCTATCTCAGCCAGCGTGTTTTGCACGCTGCGGAGATTCCCTGCGCCGTAGTCAAAGATCGCGATCATAACAGCCCCTTGGTGGATGGCAACTGATCCTTCAGGCGTTGATCCTTTGAGCAGGCGTACTTCATCGCCCGCGCAAAGCACTTGAAGACTGCCTCGATCTTGTGATGGCTGGAGCGGCCGTACATCACCTTCACATGAACGTTCGCTCCGGCCTGATTCGCAAACCCGCCAAAGAAATCCTCCACAAGCTCAGCCTGCAGATCGCCGACGAGACGCACTTTTACGAGATCCTTGTAGACGAGGGCCGGGCGGCCGCCGAGATCCACGGCCACAACCGCAAGCGTCTCGTCCATCGGCTGGACGAAATACCCGGCGCGGTTGATCCCCTTGCGGTCGCCGAGCGCCTGAGAGAACAACTGTCCGAGCACAATGCCGACGTCCTCGACGGTGTGGTGCTGATCCACATCCAGATCGCCGGCGGCGTGGAGCTTGAGATCAAAGCCGCCATGTTTGGTGAACAGCTCGAGCATGTGGTCGAAGAAGCGGATGCCGGTCGAAATATCGTAGCGGCCCTTGCCTTCGATCTTCAGTTCCCCGCAAATCTGTGTCTCTTTCGTGTTCCGCTGAATTTTGGCGGCTCTCATAGTACGCGTTCCAGTTGATTGATGTCGTCGAGCACGGCGGTCGCACCGTGCTCCTTCAGCAGCGCGCACACCTCTTCGTAGCGAGGCTTGCCAGGCTCCGCGATACCGATGAACGGCACCTTCGCGGCTTTCGCAGCAAGCGCATCGTCGACGGTGTCCCCGACATACCAGATTTCGGCTCCGGGATGCCTGGCCATGATCTGAAGGAGCCCTTCCGGGGATGGCTTTAGCTCCTTCACGCAATTGGCAGTGATAAGGGGATCGAAACAGAGTCCGGCGGCAAAGCGCTCCAGTGTGGGAGCCACTTCGAAGTCATGGCGGCCAGTAAAAATGCCGAGCCTGTAGCGTTCACTCAAACGCTCCAGCAAGCCGGGCTGCGCA
Source organism: Bryobacteraceae bacterium (assembly GCA_019686145.1). Lineage (GTDB taxonomy): Bacteria > Acidobacteriota > Terriglobia > Bryobacterales > Bryobacteraceae > JADGHK01. The sequence goes on from JADGHK010000786.1 coordinate 1,345, forward strand.
ATCCACCGCTCATTCTTGATCAGCCCGTCCTGCCCATCCTCACCGAAGAAGAAACGATTGAAGCGTTCGGTGACCGTATTGAGATCCACTGATACGCCCAGGTCCGCGCACATCCTCTGAGATAGCATCCAGTCGTCATTCCACCCGCCCTGGTTCTTGTAGGCCTGAATGCTCTCATGGCTGACGCGGTGTCCCGTAAAATATTCGACCGTCCGGACGATCGTCTCCCGGTAGGAGCTGTTCACATCGACCAGGACTCCGTCCATGTCAAAGATGAGAAGCTTATTCACCAAATCCGCTCCAGTTCTTTGAGGAATCGCCTGACCTGCTCCCGGGTACCGATTGTGACGCGAACGCATCCGGGCAACTCGTAGCTCCGGTCGCGAACAAGAACTCCCTTCTCTCGCAGCTTGTCTCGAATCTCGATCGCGCGATCCCCGGCGCGAAAGAGCACAAAGTTCGCCTGGCTGCGGAAATACGGGATTCCAAGCCTGGACAGACCCCGGTATACATCTTCACGCGCGGCGAGCACTTCCTCGACGAAAGCACGCACATAGTCCGTATCCTGGATCGCCGCCCGCGCCGCGAGCGCAGCCAGTGCGTTCACGCTATAGGGCGACTGAGCCTTGTGCAGATACTGCGTGTTCTGCGATTGGGAAAAGAGGCAGCCCATGCGCATGGCAGCCATGCCGTAAACCTTGGA
>JADGHK010000787.1 GCA_019686145.1 Bryobacteraceae bacterium
CGGATCGCACGGGCGGCGTCGGCGTGAACATGCTCGGCAAGCGTGTATTTGCTGCCTTCAACGCGCGCCAGCCGGTACTTCAGCACAAAGGCTGCGATTCCCTGGTCGTTGAGCCAGTCCGCGACTTCCCAGCCTTCCTTTTCCATGACAAGCTGGCGGTGGCCGCCGCCCGGAGCGACAACCATCGCAGCCCCGGTTGCCTTTTCCTTTGGTGGAAGAAAGACGTAGATGGAGGGGTAGTGGGTGACCGTGTAGTTTCCTGGAAGTTTGGCGTATCTGGCGCTGACGGAGGGCTTCGAAACCTCCGGCGCAGTCACGCCCTCCGAGCCGGGCGCGCCATTCGGCCAGAGACGAATTTCCTCGCCTCTTTCGGCGGCGATGCCGAACCCGGCGATGAAGAGGCAGCATAGAAGTCGTGCCCGCATCGTGCGTTCCTTTCCTTACTCCCCGCGCCTATCGCTCCTCGTGACAGTAAGTACAGTCGTTGCTGGCGTTCTTGACGCGGTGGCAATTCATGCACCCGGTCATGCTGAGGTCCACTTCGCGAAACAGCGCCTCCCGTTCGGCGACTGGACCATGGCATTCCACGCACGTGTTTCCCGCCGCCAGATGCGCCCGATGGCTAAAGAGCACGTAGGACGGAATGGCATAGACCCGGTTCCACCGGATCGTCCGGTTGCTTTTGGCAAATTCCGCGAGCTTTTGAATCTCGGGACTGTCCGTCTTAACGGCGGAATGACACTGCATGCATACCGAAGCGGGTGCGATCCCCATGGTCTCCCCTGGATCGCGATTTGGATGACACATGGAGCACTTCAGTTTCAAGTTGCCGGCGTGCAGCTTGTGGTTGAACGGAATTGGCTGGGCTGGCGCCGGAGGCGGCTGCGGCGTCTGGGCTGCCGCGGAGAACCAGAGAACTGCAGCAGCCAAGACCAGAATCAGCTTGTTCATCCTCTAAAATTCGCGTTTGCGCAACTGCTCCGCCAGATACTCGGATGCGCGCATCGAGAGAGCAAGAATCGTCAGGGTCGGATTCTGAGATCCGCCTGTTACAAAGCTGCTGCCGTCAACGACGAACAGGTTCTTGATGTCGTGGCTCTGGTTCCACTTGTTGAGCACGCTGGTCTTCGGGTTGTCGCCCATGCGGCAGGTGCCGAGCTCATGGATGCTGTATCCCGGAGGCAGCATCTTCTCCGTCCGGCTGATCACCTCAAATCCGGCCGACTTGCACACTTCCGCCAGCGTTTCAACGGCGTCCTTCGCCATGTTGAACTCATTGTCGGTGTAGCGGCATTTGAACTTAAGGACCGGTATTCCCCAGGCATCGACTTTCGTCTTGTCGATGGTGACGTAATTTTCGTATCGAGGAAGAACCTCTCCCATTGCGGTAGCGGAAAAGCCCGCTCCGCTCGCGCTTCGAAGCTCCTTTTGCAGTTCCTCGCCCCAGCACGGGAAGAACTTGGCATCCGGAGTCGAGCCGGTGTGGAAATCAAACGCGTACCCGCGGATGAAATTCTTCTCCTTGCCGTTGAGATTCCGGAACCGCGGAATGTAGCCTGCGCCGCCTACGAGTCGCCGGCCTCCTTTTCCGTTCCGGGCCTCCGGTACGATGGCGACGACGCTATTGGGAATGTAAAACTGGTCGTGCAGATAGTGCCCGAGGACGCCGCTCGAGTTCGCAATCTTTGAATTCAGCAGAATGCGCGTACTTTCAAGGCACGATGCGCCGAGGACTACCGCCCGGGCTTTCGCGTGAAATTCGCGGCGCGTCTTGCGATCCACGAAGTGAGCGCCGTTCACGAGCCCCGTATTCCTGTCGACCGTAATCTCCCGGACCACAGCATTCGGAACGATGGTCAGATTGCCCGTTTCAAGTGCTTCCGGCAGCAGCAGATTGAACGAGCTGGCAAGCTGTCCGTTTCCGAGCGCCCGGCGAATCTTCGTAACCGTAATGCCGTGAGGCTTCCCCGCCCTCGCGATTCGAAGCGTGGCCTCGCTGTCGGGCGAGTTATCTTCGACGAACACTCCATCTGGAAGCTGTGGCAGA
>JADGHK010000788.1 GCA_019686145.1 Bryobacteraceae bacterium
GGCTTAGACAATTGGTCGACCGGCGGCTCGAAGCGGCGCGACAGGCCGCCAACTCAGCAGACTTTGTGCAGGAACTGGCCAACTTCGGATGGTGGTTCGCCTCCGAGAAATTCGACGAACGCTGGTCGCTCCAAACGCTACTTGCTGTTCTCCGGCTCACGCGAAAGGCGGAAGGCGAAATGGACGTTGTCAAGCTGCTTGCCGCCCGGTGCGCCCGGTATCCAGTCGAATGCGTGACTGCTCTGCGCCTCATGATTGAGGGCGACCACGAACGCTGGCTGCTGCTGGTGGTCGAGAACGACGCCATGGAGTTGTTGCGGCAGGCCCTGGGAAGCAACAACCCGGAAGCAGTTCTCGGTGCGAGGCGATTGGCAGAGGAACTCATTGCACGTGGGTACTTTGGATTCCGGGTCCTGTCAGCGTTTTGGACGTGAAGTAATAAGGCCCTTTCGCGTTGACTCAGCTCAAAATTCTAAACGCATACCCAGCTGCACCAGCCAACGAAGAGAGGCCGCTGATAAGCCGCCGGCTCCGAGGAGTCTAGTCTCCTGTCCGGACTAATTCTTTACAATGGCTTCTCTGCAACGGCGCACCTTGTCGAGAATAACGTCTGCGGTAGCCTTCCATTCAAAGGGCTTGGGTTCGTTGTTCCAGTTGGCCAACCACTGGTAGATCGCGCGCTCCAGGTCATCGACACAATGGAAGGTTCCGCGGCGGATCATGCGTTCCGTGATAAGCCCGAATAGACGTTCGACTTGATTGAGCCAGGAACTGCTGGTGGGCGTGAAATGAAAATGGAAACGGCGCCGCCTTTTGGGCTTCAACCAGCGCTGTACTGCCGCGCTCTTGTGGGTGGAATAGTTGTCCATAATCAGGTGAATGTCCTGATCCGGCGGCACCTCTTTTTCTAAGTGGTTGAGGAACCGGATGAATTCTTTGGCGCGATGCCGCGGCAGGCAACTGCCGATCACCTTCCCATTCAGGATGTTGAATGCCGCAAATAGCGTGGTGGTCCCATGGCGCTTGTAGTCATGCGTCTGCCGCTCCGGCAGGCCGGGCCGTAGAGGCAGGATCGGCGCGGTCCGATCCAACGCCTGGATTTGGCTTTTCTCATCAACACACAAAACCAAGGCTCGATCAGGCGGATTGAGATACAGCCCGACGATATCGCGGACCTTCTCTTCGAACCTCGGATCATTCGATAGCTTGAACCGCTCCACGCGGTGAGGCTGCACGTCATGTTTCTGCCAAACTTCGTGAACCACCGTCCGCGTAACGCCCAGATGACAAGCCAAGGTGCGGACGCTCCAGTGCGTCGCATCGGAAGGACGCGTCTTCAACGTGGTATCCAGAATCTTCTGTTCCAGTTCCGGTGTTCGCACGCGCCGAGATCGCTTCCGTGTTTGCCGCCGCCGAATCGCGTCACTCCCTTCTTGGGCGAAGGCGCTTCGCGTGGCGATGACGGTGGGACGGGACAGGCCGGTTTGATCCGCAATCTGATTATTCGAGATTCCCTCGGAAGCCAGGAGGACGACGCGGCATTTCCGCGCCACGGATTGCGGTGTCGCCCCGGCTCGCGCGAGCGATTCGAGAGCCTGCTTCTGGGACGGATCGAGAACGAGCGCCGACGCTGGCGTGAACATGCCTCATTAAATCACAATACGCCGCTATTGTAAACAATTATCACGGACAGGACACTAGGTTCAATTATCGGTTACTGCCGATATTGAAAAGGTCGCCGTTGGCCGCCTGGATCGTAAGCGAGAGCTGGTTGTGATTGGCAAGGTGTGGTATTGAAAACCCGTACGTGACGAACACACGTACATTTGGCGGGCTCCCGGATCGAGTGAGGGACTGGAAAGTTGACAATCCCACCATCGATCGCTGGTTCAATCCAGCTGCCTTCGGGCCGAGGAATGCCCCGCCTGGCAGAACGGGCGCCTGTGCTCAGGAGCGAAATAAGATCGACTCGGCCGTCTTTCCCAGCAGCCACTCGCGATCCACGGCGGATAAAAAGTCGAGGCGCCTGGTTACGAGTTC
>JADGHK010000789.1 GCA_019686145.1 Bryobacteraceae bacterium
CGAGGGGTTAAACCTGCAAGCTCACTGCTGGAACCTCTTCCACTTCGATGTCCCATGGAACCCCAGCAGGATGGAGCAGCGCAACGGCCGCATCGACCGCAAGCTCCAACCGAATCCGGTGGTTTACTGCCACTATTTCTTCTATGCACAGCGGCCCGAGGACCGCATCCTGGCGGCGCTTGTGCGGAAGACGAACACGATCCGAGAGGAGCTCGGCAGCTTGGCGCAGGTCATTGACTCACGGCTGGACGCCATCATGAAGGGCGGCATCCGCCGCAATCAAATCGACGACCTGGAACGCGAAATTCAAGCGGCCGACCTGGAAAAAGACCGCCGCCAGACGGTTGAGGAGGAACTGGAGGCTAACCGGGAACGGCAGCTCGAATTGCGCAAACAGATTGATCGCCTGCGCAACATGCTGGCCGATTCACAAAAGGCGATCGGCCTATCCCAGGGCCAATTCCGCTCGGCGATTTCCTGTGCCCTGGAATTACTCGGCGCAGAGCCGCTGAAATCTTCTCCGAACGGCAAAGGACCGGCGCGCCTGCTGTTTCCGGCGCTCGACCAGCGCCCCGGAGCTGACCCCTCCTGGGCGGAAACAATGGACAGCCTGCGTGCGCCTCGTCCTCGCGAACAGAAGTTCTGGGAATGGCGCCGCAACTCGCCGATCCGGCCCGTAGTGCTTGAAGACCCCGGCGAGGTCACCGAAGAAGTGGTCCAGCTCCACCTCGAGCACCGTGTGGTCCAGCGGTTGCTTGCGCGCTTCACGGCGCAAGGCTTCGTTCATCACGATCTGTCACGCGCCTGTCTCGCGCAAACGACCGACGCGATTCCCCGCGTGCTTCTCATTGGCCGCCTTGCGCTTTACGGCCCCGGCGCCGCCCGCCTGCACGAAGAACTGATCCCGGTGACCGCCCGCTGGGTAGATCCCATGGTCCGTAAGAGCGCCCTCTCGCCTTACGGCAGGGAAGCCGAGACCCGCACGCTATCTCTACTCGATGATGCGTTGCTCGCGGGGCACGCTCGTCCCGTGCCGGAGACCGTGCTAGGTCAACTGCGGGCGGCGGCGCCCCGGGACGTGAGCGAACTCCTGCCGCACCTGGAATTGCGCGGCAAGGAATACGCGCAGGACGCGGAAGCCAAGCTCAAAAAGCGGGCCGACGCCGAAGCCAAGGCCATGCGGGAGATTCTGGAAACGCAGCGCAAACACCTCGAGGAGACGGTGTCGCGCCATGATCGCGAAAGCCAGCTTGTACTGGAATTCAGCGAGGAAGAACGCAGACAGCTCGAATCGAACCGGCGCTACTGGGATAAGCGCCTCGGCGACCTGGAATACGAGTTGAAAACGGAACCGGAGCGGATTCATAGCCTGTATGAAGTCCGCGCCACGCGGATTGAACCCGTCGGCCTCGTATACTTGTGGCCGGTTGCGGGGTGAGATATGGCCAAGGACCCCGCAATTCTCGCTCATCAGGAATGGCTTGGGTACGTCCAGCCCGTCGGCCTGGTCGTTTCCATCCCTGCGCTTGTCGAAGCTCGCGCTTTCCTGAACCGCAACTTCGCTCCGGATCACCGGCGATTCCTGGACGCGCTCCCGGCGGACCGGGACGGCGAGCCCGTTCCCGAAATCCCCGATTTCCCCCGCTTTGCCTGCTCCGTGTTCGGCTGGACCATCGAGGACCTTTACGGCACGCCGGGCGCTCCGGAACTCCCTCCCACGCTCGAAGCTCCGTTGCCGGAATACGGCGAAACCCTCCGCCCCACTTACGCCCTCCGCGACTTCCAGCCCAAAGACGGCGCTTCGGAGTGGCTTCTCCTAATTCAGAATCTGCCCGCAGGGGCGGACTTCGATGCCGTCGCTGCGGTTGACGCCCGTGGCTGGCAGGCCAGCCCGCAGGCGCGGTTCGAGCGGCTGCTGCGGGAGACTCGCGTCCCAGCCGGACTGCTGGTGAACGGCCGCCAAATCCGGCTCGTATACGCACCGCGCGGCGAATCGAGCGGCCACATCACCTTCAATGTCTCCGACATGGTGCAAGTG
>JADGHK010000790.1 GCA_019686145.1 Bryobacteraceae bacterium
GTACTGGCGTTGGCCCGCCCCCCGCCTGGCCGACAAACGGAAACCCGTTCGCCTGCTTGAGCGCGAGCTGGTCGATCGTTTGCGCGAAGCGGTGCGGTTGCGGATGATCTCGGATGTTCCGCTCGGCGCCTTCCTATCGGGCGGGGTCGACTCGTCCGCTGTGGTCGCGTTGATGGCACACGCTGGCGCGGGTCCGGTGAAGACTTTCTCGATCGGATTCCCGAACCGAGAGTACGACGAGACCCGGTATGCTCGGATGGTTGCCGAGCGCTACGGGACCGACCATGAGGAAATGATTGTAGAGCCGGACGCCGCCGGAGTGATCCCGCGGTTGATTTGGCATTACGGCGAGCCGTTCGCCGACCCTTCTATGATCCCGACCTATTACGTGTCGCAGCTCGCCCGGCAGAAAGTGACGGTCGTGCTCAACGGCGACGGTGGGGATGAGGTCTTTCTCGGTTATGGCCGCTACAGTACCTGCCGGCAGCTTGCCCGCATGGATCTATTGCCGGCTTCGCTCCGGAACCTTGGACGGAAGGCGATTCCGCTTTTGCCTGGGGTGGTGCATCGTCGCTTCGGAGGCAGGCTCAACGCGCTCGCAAATCGCCTTGCCGATCCGGGCCCGCCGAGTCAGCGCTACGCCTTCACGATCACGTACTTCATGGACTACATGAAACGGGAAGGCTACGGCGATGCCATGGCCGAATTCCTGGACCGCTCGGCCTTAGACCTGCTCGAGCCTTATTTCGCCGAGGCGCCCAGCTTCGTCACGGGCGCCAACTGGGCGGATATACATACCTATCTGCCTGACGACCTCATGGTGAAGGTCGATGTCGCAAGCATGGCGCACGGCCTCGAAGCACGCTCGCCGCTCCTCGATCACGTCTTCGTGGAATGGGCGGCGACGATTTCGGAAGACGTGAAGATGGCCGGGGGCGAGACCAAGGCTTTGTTCAAGCGCGCGATGGAGCCCTATCTTCCACGCGAACTGCTCTACCGTCCGAAGATGGGTTTCGGCTGCCCGATCGACCATTGGTTGCGTGGAGAGCTCAAGGAGATGGCGTATGACGTCCTGCTGTCCGCATCCGCGGCGGGACGTGGTATTTTCAGGCGCGATTATGTCGAGCGCCTGCTCGACGAGCACGTGGGCGGTACGTCATCCCATCACACGCGCTTATGGGCATTGCTGATGCTTGAATTGTGGTTCCGAACGTGGGTAGACCGCCCGACCGAAGCCGCTCTGATGAAGCCTGCGGCCTGACTGTTAGGCAACCTGACGGTTCCAGCGACAAACACCCGGCCGGGTGAAGGTGCTGGGTGTTGAGACATTAGCGTCACAAATCGATTGGACCAGCTTTCCTCACCTGATGCGCCCCGGCGAGAACGACGAACGTGAAAGGGAAGAATTCCTCTCCGCCTCCTGATCGGTCCCGCGCGAGCACGCCGGAACAAATGGTGTGGACTCCCCGTCTCGTCCGGAATTTCTGGGACGGGCTGACGCACACAAGGCTGCTTGAACTCGGTTTCTCACGCCTTGCGGGACGGCACCTGCTTGCAACGGTAGGCTGGCATCTCTCGCGCGACGGCTGTTATCTCGATTTCGGTGCTGGAGATGGGGACTTTGTCCAACTCCTCATCGAAAACGGCTTTTCTGCCGCAGGACTCGAACCTTCCCGTGCTCGGGCGCTTTCACTCGAGCGTCGCCTCTCCGGGCGTCCCGGGTTTCTCGGCATTGCTGCCCCCGATGGAAGCGAGACGTACGATGGGGTTTTCCTCATCGAAGTTGTCGAGCACCTGCTCGACGAGGGGGCCGCGGACGTGATGGCAGCCGTACGTCGTCGCCTCAAGAGCGGCGGGCTCTTGATCGTCACGACGCCGAACCGAGAGGACCTGGAGCTCGGGATGGCGTTCGAACCGTCGACCGGAAAGCTATTCCATCGTTGGCAGCACGTGCGCAGCTTTATACCCGAAAGTCTCGACGCATTCCTCGCAGCGCACGGATTTGCGGCCCTGAGCATACATCAGATCGAGCTTACGG
>JADGHK010000791.1 GCA_019686145.1 Bryobacteraceae bacterium
GTCAACAAAGTCGACAGAAACGAATACAAGCGGCAACAGGCCGCACCTGGACTCAAGGTGACGAGCAAAGCGTTTGGCATGGGCCGCCGTTTTCCAATTGCCCAGCGCTTCTACGAGTAAACAATCCGATCAGGAGCAGAAATGAGAGCTGCGATTTCGCTGCTAATCCTCCTTCCTTTGGCTGCCCTGCTTGTTTCACAACCGGCTCCGCGAGAGGTGGTTGGGCCGCGCCCGGACGGCAGTTTTCTCCTTAACAGCGGGTGGACGCTCCGGCCGGCTGGCAAGCAGATTCCTTTGGGCACGATGCCAATGTCGTCTGCGCTCTCCAGGGACGGAAAGTTCCTGCTGGTGCTCAATGGCGGTTACCTTCCTCCCACCATTAGTGTTCTGGAAACAGCAACGATGCGCGAAGTAGAGCGTACGCCCGTAGCGGATGGATGGCTGGGCCTGACCTTCTCCCCCAAAGGCGATCGCGTGTATGTTGGCGGAGGCTCTCAGGCAAGCGTCTTTGAATTTTCCTATTCTGCGGCTGATGGGAAACTCACGCCTGCAAGGACTTTCACGGTGGTGCCTGCCGAAAAGCGAACCCATCAGGATTTCATCGGCGACGTCGCGCTCTCTCCCAATGGGCGGCTCATCTACGCAGCAGCTCTGTATCGAAACGAAATCGTTGTCATCAACCCGCAATCGGGCATAGTCATCGAGAGGTGGCGGACCGGGCGGCGTCCCTACCGCATTCTCTTCCATCCCGACGGCAAAAGCTTCTTTGTCACCAGTTGGGCGGATGGAACCCTTTATCATCATGACGCCGAGAACGGACAGAGGCTCGGTTTAGTGAGGCTCGGTGCGCACCCTACAGACATTGTCTGGAGCGACAGGCAGGCCACGATCAAAGACGAAGGGCAAGAGCAGGCAGCGCCGTGGGCGGCAAGGCTGTTCGTCACGGCGGCAAATACGAATAAGGTCTACACCGTCGGCGTGACGGAGGCGAAGGACCTGACCGTCCTCGAAACCATCAACGTGGCGATGACTCCACACCAGCCGTTCGGTATGACTCCGAGCGCCATGGCGATGAACGCCGATCAGACGCGCCTCTTCATCGTCTGCTCGGATGCAAACGCCGTCGCGGTGGCGGACGTCAGCGAGGCGCGCAGCCGGGTTCTCGGTTTCATTCCTACCGGCTGGTATCCGACCGCCGCTCGCGTTCTGCCCGATGGCCGCCTCGTCGTCCTCAACGGGCGTGGTCAGCGATCCTTCCCCAACCCGAAGGGTCCGAACCCCACCAAGAGGGTTGTCCGCACTCACGAAGGCCAGCGCGCCGACGAGTACGTCGCTCTCCTTCAGTTGGGAAGCGCCTCTGTCATTGACAAATTCGACGATGCGCAGCTGGAGCAGTACACGGAAACGGTATTCAAGAACACGCCCTACCGTGACGAGCTGCTGGCCGACGCTCGAACAGGTCCGGACAATCCCGTCCCCTCCTCTCCGCTTCTGAAGTCGCCCATCGAGCATGTGATCTATATCGTGAAGGAAAACCGGACCTACGATCAGGTGCTCGGCGACATCGGCAAGGGGAATAGCGATCCCTCGCTTACCTTGTTTGGCGAGGACATTACGCCCAACCACCACAAGCTCGCGCGCGAGTTTGTCTTGTTCGACAATTTCTACGTCAACGCCGACGTGAGCGCTGATGGCCACAATTGGTCGACCTCCGCCATTGCACCCGACTACGTACAAAAGATGTGGCCGAACAGCTACGGCGGGCGTCGGAGGCATTACGACTACGAAGGCGGTGAACCGGCGGCGTATCCGCCGGCGGGCTACATCTGGACCAACGCCGCCGCTGCCGGAATCTCGATGCGCAACTACGGCTGGTGGGCGAGCAACCTGCCGAAGGCAGCGCCGCTCGGAGAGCGCCAGATTCAGGCTGTGCGGGACCCGATCCTGCAGCCCGTGACGTCAATGATTTACCGCGCGTACGATCTGGAGTACCCGGACGTCGAACGAGCCAAGGCCTTCCTCATGGAGCTGGCGCAG
>JADGHK010000792.1 GCA_019686145.1 Bryobacteraceae bacterium
GCTTCCGCGCGGAACTGAAGGCGCAGGCGCTCGGCGAGTTGGAACTGCTTGAAGACCGAAAGGTCGACGTTGTTCGTGTGGTGATTGCGCAGGTCTGCGATGAGCGGGCTGAGGTTGCCGAGGGTGAAAGGTGCGGGCTGGCTGAAGACGGTCGTATCAAACCAGCGGTCGAGGCGCTGATGTGCATCCCCGCTAAGGCTCGCCTTGCTGCCATTGGTATTGGCTCGGATCGCTTCTGTAAAGATCCCGGCGGTATTGCTAGCGCTGATCCCGAGCGGGTTGCCCGATTGAATCGTCAGGAACGTATTCACCTGCCATCCGCCAATAATGGCGTCTGCCATGCGGGACATACCGGTTCCGAAGCGGCGCCCGCGTCCCACGGGGATTTCGAACAATCCGCTAAAGACAAAGCGGTGCGGGATATTCACGCTCGAGACAGAGCGGCTGCCGAGCACGTTATAGCTGTCCTGATAGCTTGTGCCGGTATCCAGGGACTTGGACCAGACGTAGCTGCCGTCGAACTGAATGCCCCAAGAGTAGCGCTTGCTGAACGAAACCTGGAGGGAATTGTAGTCCGAAGTGGCTCCCTGCGAGAACAGAGGATAAATCGCGTCAAACTGCGGGTACGGCCGCAACAGTTGCGCTCGCCGGACTTGCGGGTTGGCCAGAATTCCCGATCCCTGCCCGTAGAACGGATTGTCCACTAGCTGATTCAGCGCGCTGCCGAGCGACAGGTACTTCGGATCCACCTGGTTCAGTGTGAACCCGCCCTCGCCGCCGCGCGAAAGCTGCCGCCCGCGGTTGCCAACGTATGCCACCTCCAGCAGGATTGCGCCGGGCAGCTCCCGCTGAACGGTGAGGTTGTACTGCAAGGTGTAGGGCGTGTTCGTGTTGGCGAGAGGCGCTTCCACCCTGCTTCCGATCGCAGTCAATGCTCCGAGAGAGGCGCCGGGTACGGGGGCAAAGCCGCCGGGGAAGGGATTGCTCAGGCGGTTGAAGGGCGTGATGCCGTCAATCGTTGCGACCCACGGGGTCTCGACGCGAAATCCGTACGGTCCCACCGTCCCCTGGGCGGCCAGCGTGCTTGGGCCGAATAGCTGCGCAAACCCGGCACGCACGGCCGTCTTCTCATCCACTTGATAGGCGAGCCCGAGCCGGGGAGCGATGTTATTGAAATCGCCATTGAACTGTGTGCGGCCGTTTCCATCGACACCGACGAAGCGCAGACCGCCCTTCAGGCCGGAGTATCCGGGCACTGTGTCGGCCAACGGTGAGCGGAGATCCGGGTCAAACCAGCTCATGCGGTTGAAGCGTTCGGTGCGTGGCGTGTCGAAGTCGTAGCGCACGCCGAGGTTCAGGGTCAGTTTGCGGGTAATGCGCCAGTCGTCCTGAATGTAGAACGCATGATAGAAGCTCTGGGAGGCGACATTCTTCCAGTTCTGATAGAAGTTTCCGCCGGAGCCCGTGCCGAGAAGGAAGGAGGCGAGACCGTAGCCCGCAGTAGAGCTCGCGGCGTTTGGATTCGGCCCCTGCGTCATCCCCGCGTTGAACTGGAAGGTTCCCGCTGCGCGGGCTTCCCAAACGTTGATGCGGAGCAGGCGTCCTTCGTAGCCGAACTTCAGGGAATGCCGTCCTGCAACCTTGCTGAGGCTGCCCGCGAGTCCGTAGTTGTTGAAGCCGCTTTGGCGATGGTCGCCGCCGCCGAGCGACGTCTGACCGGAAATGTCGAATCGCGGGAACATCAGCCGGTCGACGGCCGCATCCAGATCTTTCGGAAGCCCGAGGCTGGAGGGTACGAAGCCGAGACCCTGGTTGTCGTAGAGAAACCGGTTGCGCGCGAACGACAGGCGGAGGTTGAGCAGCGTGTTGGGATTCAGGGTGTTGGTATAGTCGACGACCGCGTTGCGGCCATAGTCGTTGTTGTTGATCCGTCCTTCAGCGATGGCGATATCAGCGGGGAACAGCATCGGGGGACCGTTGAAGTAGCGGCGATAGGAGAAGCGGCCGAACAAACGTTGAGAATCGCTCAGGTTGTGG
>JADGHK010000793.1 GCA_019686145.1 Bryobacteraceae bacterium
TTTCGGCGGAGCAGTGAACTACGGAAGCGCGTTCCTTCCTGCGCAATATCAGGGCACCAGGATCAGCGACAGCGGATTCCTTCCCAATCTGAAACCGGCATCATCAGCGCGGATGCAGCGGAATCAGCTCGACTTGATACAGGCAATGAACCGCGACCTGGCGGCCAGCCCTGACGCGCCTGAACCCGTGGATGGGATCATCGAGTCATACGAGCTCGCCTTCCGCATGCAAGGCAGGCTCCCGGAGCTGCTCGATATTTCGACCGAGCCGCAGCACGTGCTCGACGCATACGGCGTCAAGCCGGGTCCGGAAGGCTCATTCGCACGGCAATGTCTGATGGCAAGGCGTCTGACCGAGGCGGGCGTGCGGTTTGTCGAGATCTGCCAGTCCGGATGGGATCATCACACCAATCTGCACAAGGGCCTCATCGAACGCTGCAGGCAAATCGACCAGCCGACTTCGGCGCTTCTCACCGACCTTGCGCAGCGAGGCCTGCTCGATGAAACGCTGGTTCTCTTCGGGTCAGAGTTCGGGCGCCTTCCGATGGCGCAAGGACCGGACGGGCGCGATCATAACATCACCGGGTATGCGATGTTCCTCGCGGGCGCCGGCGTGAAGAAGGGATTCAGCTACGGCGCGACGGATGAGCTCGGGGTGAAAGCCGTCGAGGGCCGCATGCACACGAACGACCTGCATGCCACCTTGCTCGCTCTCATGGGACTCGATCACAAGCAGCTCACGTATCGATACGCCGGACGCGACTTCCGCCTGACGGATGTCGCAGGGGAGGTGCATGAGGCGATCTTCGCATAGCCCGGGCCTGTGCGCCTGCCGTTAAATCACCGTGAGGCCGCTGTACGACTCATCCAGGAAACTGTTTCCGGATAGGAAAGGAGCCCGGTGGTTGCGCCGAGACGCGTGACGCTCAGGGCTCCTGCGGCGTTGGCGAGGCGTGCGGCTTCCCGCAGCGAGGCGCCGCGATACAGGCCAGCGAGAAAGCCTCCTACAAAACAATCGCCAGCGCCGGTAGTGTCAACGGCATCCACGCGAAAGCCAGGAACCGTAAATTCCTCGCTTGCGGTGAAAACAGAGCACCCTGCCGCTCCCAGCTTCACCACCGCAACCCCAGCGCCCGCGTCCAGGAACCGGCGCGCCGCGGACCCGGCATCGGCACATCCGCTGATCCGCCGCGCCTCATCTTCGTTCATAAACAGAAATTCTGTATGAGGAAGGCACGGCTCAATCACTTTCATCCATTCGCCTCTGGCATCCCATCCCGTATCGAGACTGGTCCGCAAACCGGCTTGCCTCGCGCTACGCATCGTCTCGCCTGCGTGGGCGCGAAGCAGCGGCAGAGCGAACGGGTTGGCAAGGTGAAAGTGCTGGAATCCGGCCGTCAGATCAGCAGTAAACTCGATCGGAGCATCGAAGGCGTGAGCACTGACACCCGGTCTGTGCAGGAAAGCGCGGCTCCCGGTTGGCTTCACAAGCCCGACCGTGGCAGCAGTCGGCACATCTTTGCGGAGCACGTACTTCGTATCGACGCCAGCGGCTTCGAGCTGGCCGACGATCCAATCGCCGAATGCGTCCCGGCCCGTTACGCCGACGAGCCGGACAGGAACACCGAGTTTCCCGAGCGCGAAGGACGTGTTGGCGCCATTTCCCCCGACATGCTGGGAGATGTCCTCTACCCACGTCGTCGTATCGAAGACAACTTCTTCAACCGGCCGGACAAGAATGTCGAGGACAAGATTGCCGCAGCAGAGGATGCCGCCGCCGGTCACCTAGAGCTGGCCCCCGGTGACCGACTGCAGGAAGGAACGTTCCATCGGCCAGCGTCCCAGAACCCGCCGGTCCTCCTGCCTGAAGACGCCCGCTGTCAGCACACCGCTCAGGTCGTTCGGATTCGGCTTTTGATTTTCCCGGGCGATAAAGTTGCGGAGAACAGTGGTTGCTTTTTCGAGCTGAGCACGCAGCGCGCTCGCCTCCTCCGCATTGCGGCACGTGACCCTAAGCAGAATTTCAAAGCGGTC
>JADGHK010000794.1 GCA_019686145.1 Bryobacteraceae bacterium
ACGACTGCGGGCCGGTGGATCGTCTTTGCAAGCTGCTCGGTAAACACTGCATTGGTGACGGGATTGGGCGACGTCGCGTTGACGGCGCCCGCGATCGTCCGATTCTCCAAGACATGAAGAAAAAGATTGAGGAGATCGTCGCGGTGAATCCAGGACATCCATTGCTTGCCGGATCCCAGTCTGCCTGCTAAGCCGGCCCGGAATGGAGGAAGCATCTGCTTCAGGGCGCCGCCTTCGGGCCCCAGCACGATACCGATTCGTGCTTTCACGACGCGAATTCCCAGGGCGGTTGCGAGATCCGCGCTACGTTCCCACTCCTCGCACACCGTCGAAAGGAAATCTCTTCCAGGCCCTGACTCCTCTGTCAGCAGTTCATCGCCGCGGTTCCCGTAATAGCCGATCGCGGAGGCCGACACCAGGACCTCAGGGCGCCTGGAAAGGGTGGAAAGCGCCTGCACCAGCCGCTGTGTGCCGAGAACCCGGCTGTCCCGAATTCGCTGCTTTACTTCCGTCGACCAGCGCTGTGCCACGTTCTCCCCCACCAGATGAACGACGGCATCCACGTCCTGCAAGCTCTCTTCGGGAGGTTCCCCAGCCATCGCATCCCAGCGAAAGGCCCGGTTCGGACCTGACACTTCACCGCCGCTGCGTGACAGAAGATGCAGGACGTGGCCCTGCTCATTCAAGCGAGATGCAAGTGCTTTGCCGAGGAATCCTGTGGCGCCTGTGATCGCAATCCGCATTCGTTGCCTCGTTATGGGGCGGCATAGGATGATTGGCCAACCGTCTGGCTCCAGTTAACAGTCTCTCTCACGCTGCAAGGTGCCGCCACACAACCGTGGCTACAATAAGGAATAATGCGCGCCTTGAACCGGGCCAGACTGCTCTGGGCATACCTTACTCGAAAGACGACGGTCCGGGGCCTTCCCGTTGAATTCATTGTAGAGACGACGGCCAAGTGTAACCTGTACTGCCCGATGTGTCCCCGCGAGACCCACGCCCAGCCGAAGGAGGACATGACGGACGTGATCTTCGAGCGCCTCGTAAGAGAATCCGCACGTAGCGCCGAGCACATGATGCTGATCGGGTTGGGCGAGCCTTTTCTTGATCGGAAGATCTTCGATCGGATCGAGTTTTGCGACAGGCACAAGATCGCGACGCTGCTTTCCACCAACGGGACGTTACTTGATGAAAAAACGGTGGACCGGCTGTTGAGGACCCCGCTCGAGCACATCACCCTCAGCTTCGACGGCGCTACGAAAGAGAGTTACGAGTTTTACCGCAAGGGGGCGCGTTTCGAGAAAGTACGGGATAATTTCGTCCGCTTCGCGCGAATGAAGCATGAGCGCGGCGCCAAGGTTCAGGTGGTGGTGCAGATGGTGCGGATGGAGCGGAATGCCGGCGAGGTGGAAGATTTCATCCGCTTCTGGCAGTCCGTACCAGGGGTCGATCAGGTTCGCATCAAGGAAGATGAAACAAATCTGATGCGGGCATCTTCGGGTCACGAGGCGGAGGATTGGAAACATCCCTGTCACTACCTCTGGCGCGGGCCGATGTACGTCAAGCACAACGGCGACGTTTATCCGTGCTGCCAGAGTTACATGCTGGATGGCAAGCCGGTAGGGCGTATCGGTGAGCAAACATTGCCGGAGATCTGGAATTCCGGCGAGATGCAGCGGATGAGAAGGTTGCACGTCGAGCGCCGGGCAGGAGAGATTGATGTCTGCTCCCGCTGTTGTACGACCATTCCGCATCCGGCTCTTGTCGCGGGGAGCCTTGTCCTGCACGGACGCACGGTCCGCCGGCTGCTACCTGTCATCGAGCGTCTGACGTATTTTTCGAAATTGCCCCGGCGGTTGTTACGGCCCCCCAGGCCGCAGACTTCCCAGCCGAAGACCGAGCTTGTGCAAATCGCCGTGCCCGCGGGAGAGGATTCCGGGAAGCACGGAGGAGAGTGAACAGATGAAGCGCTATCTTGTGGTCGCCGGACTGATCGTCGCCGCCTTCCTTGCTGGCTACGTGCCGGCTCAGCT
>JADGHK010000795.1 GCA_019686145.1 Bryobacteraceae bacterium
TCCAGGTCGCCTCGTGGGGCTCCCACTCGGCCGGCATGTGGTAAGCGGTCGGGTCGGCCATCAGTCCAGCCACCGCCGGCAGATCTGTTCGTATGCGTCGATGCGGCGGTCCCGCAGGAAGGGCCAGTTGCGGCGCACTTCTTCCATCCTTTTGGGATCGCACTCGGCGATCAGGATCTCTTCTTTGTCCGTGGAAGCCTCCGCGATCACCTGTCCGAACGGGTCGCAGACAAAGCTGTTGCCCCAGAATTCGAGTCCTCGCTCGGGCGGCCCTTCATATCCGATGCGATTCACCGCGCACACGTAGATTCCATTGGCAATCGCGTGTCCGCGCTGGATTGTACGCCATGCGTCCAGCTGGGCCGCGCCGTACTCGGCCTTTTCCGAGGGATGCCAGCCGATGGCAGTCGGATAAAACAAAACATTCGCGCCTTGTAATGCAGTGAGCCGCGCCCCCTCCGGGTACCACTGATCCCAGCAAACGAGTACACCGAGCCGGCCGAACCTGGTGTCGAAGTTTTGAAATCCGAGATCGCCGGGCGTGAAGTAGAACTTTTCGAAGTAGAGCGGGTCGTCGGGAATATGCATCTTGCGGTAGAGGCCGGTAATGGCGCCGTCGGAGTCGATGACGACGGCGGTGTTGTGATAGAGGCCAGCCGCCCTGCGCTCAAACAGCGATGCGATCAGGACCACGCCCAGCTCCGCAGCGAGCTTCGTCAGCACATCGGTGGAAGACCCGGGGATGGGCTCCGCGAGGGCAAACAGCTCTGCATTCTCTTCCCGGCAGAAGTACTGGGAACGGAAAAGCTCCGGGAGGCAGACGATCTGGGCTCCTTTCGCCGCTGCCTCGCGGACGCGGGCGACGGCCTTATCCAGGTTCTCTCCGACGTCCGTAGAACAGGACATCTGCACAAGGCCAACCGTAAACTTTTCCTCTTTCCGGATCTGTACTCCCCCGTTGGGGCGACCATGCACCATAGTAAGATTGTTTCACATGGGTCGCCGGGTTTGTGTTGCTCTCCTTGTCTTCTCCTACTGCCTCAGCGCGGCCGTTCCGACTCCAAAAGAGCACTTCGGGTATGAGCCGGGCACGGATTACAAGCTTGCGGACTACGCGGAAATCAGCGCGTATTTCGAGAAGCTGGCGAAAGAGAGCGACCGCATCCGTTTAGTCCGCTTCGGCCGCAGCGCGAATGGGAAGACCATGTTCGCCGCATTCCTGTCGTCCCCCGAAAACCTGAAGAATCTCGACCGCTACAAGGAGATTAACCGCCGGATGGCCCTCGGTCAGGCGTCTCCAGAGGAGGCAAAGCGGCTTGCGGCCGAAGGCAAGGCGATCGTCTGGATCGATTCCGGGCTGCATGCAACGGAAACGGCTCCGGCGCAGCACTCGCCGGAGCTCGCTTACCGCATGGTGACCGACGAGAGCGAGGAGACGCAGCGCATCCGCCGTAACGTGATTCTCATCCAGATCCCGGTGATCAATCCCGACGGTCTGGACATGGTGGTGCATTGGTATCGGAAGAACGTGGGAACCCCGTATGAGCTCGCGCCGCTGCCATGGCTGTATCAGAAGTACGCCGGGCACGACAATAACCGCGACTGGTTCATGCTGAACCTCGAAGAGACGCGCCACGTCACCAGAATGCTGTTTCAGGAGTGGTTCCCGCATATCGTCTACAACCAGCATCAGGCTCCCGCTTTCCCTGCGCGCATCTTTGTTCCTCCTTATGCTGAGCCTCTGAATCCGCACATCCCCGCGGCGGTGATGGAGGGCATCAACCTGATCGGAGCTGCAATGAAGGAGCGGTTCGCGCGGGAAAACAAGACCGGCGTGCTGTCCTATCACGGCTTCGACGCGTGGTGGAACGGAGGTCTTCGCTCCGTGCCTGCCTTCCACAACATGCACGGGATCCTCACGGAGACGGCAGCGGGCGCGGGGTATGCCACGCCGCGGACCTGGCGGGCAAGCGAGCTTCCTGATCGCTTCGCGAACGGCATTCCTACAAAGGAGCCGAGCATCTTCTA
>JADGHK010000796.1 GCA_019686145.1 Bryobacteraceae bacterium
CGGACGGCCCTGTTCCTCCAGGCATCGATTACGACCTGTGGCTCGGCCCGGCGCCGATGCGCCCGTTCAACGCCAACCGCTTCCACTACAACTGGCACTGGTACTGGGATACCGGCAACGGCGATATTGGCAATCAGGGCGTGCACGAGATGGACATCGCACGCTGGGGCCTCGGCAAGAGCACCTTGCCCCGGCATGTCTTCTCCTCTGGCGGCAAGTTCGTCTACGACGACGACCAGGAGACCCCGAACACGCAATTAGCCACATTTGACTATGGCGACGCGCAACTGGTGTTCGAAGTCCGCGGGCTCATCACAGGCGGGGAGGACAGCCTTCGAACCGATGCCAATACGATCGGAAACCTCTTCTTCGGCAGCGACGGCTACATGGCCATCGACTCTCACAGCTTTCAGGTTTATCGAGGCGAGAAGCGCGAGAAGATTCTGGAGGGTCGGCCGACCGGCAAGATCTGGGATACAGGCCCGCACATCGCGAATTTTCTCCACGCCGTACGTTCCCGCCGGCACGAAGACCTGAATGCCGACATCCTCGAAGGGCATCTTTCGGCCGCGCTCTGTCATATGGCGAACATCAGCTACCGGCTGGGGCGCGCCTTAACGTTTGATCCCGATAAGGAGACGTTCGGCGAAGACCGGGAAGCAAACGCGTTGCTGAGCCGCAACTACCGGAAGCCGTACGTAGTGCCGGACCAGGTATAGAATCAGCGGCATCAGCGGCTGCCGAGGCCAAGAAAGACAATCCCGAGCAGAATCATTCCAAGCCCCACGAACTTGGACTTCGTCAGGGGCTCCCCAAAGAAGATCCGCGACCATAGCAGCGTCCAGATGTAGCCGACCGACACCAGGGGGTACAGAACGGTCAGCTCCCCCTTGCGGACGCCGAGCACGAAAAAGTAGGAGGACAGAAGAAACAGCCCTACCCCCAAGGCGAGCCGGTAGTTGAAGAACAGGCTGGTCCAGTTTCGATGAAGCTTCTCCGCTCCTGCCTTTAAAAAGACGGCGCCGAAAGACCCGACAAAGGATCCCAGCAGCACGTAAAGCATCGAGGAGATCGGTGTACCGGTAACAGCCGGGTTCACTTGCGCCCGTCCCTTCCAAGTACCGCGACGCCCAGCACGATGATGCCTACGCCCATAGCCTTCCAGGGATTCATTGTCTCCTTAAGCACCAACACGGAAAGAATCGTCACCCAGACATACGTGAGCGAGATCACGGGGTACAGGATCGAAAGCTGACCCTTGCGAAGCGCCAGAACCAGCAGCACCGTACTGATCCCATACATGCTGTAACCGGCAAGGAGGTACAAGTTCGTCAGCATCGCAAGCGGGTCTCCGTGGGAAAGAGAGCTTGCGCCAGTCTTGATCAGCATCTGGGCAGCCGCGCCGATAACAGTGCAGCAAAAGACGAGGGCAATGCCGCGACGTCGTGCAACCGCTTCCGGCTGCGCCACAGAAACTGTGACTGTGCTCAAACGCAATCCTCCTGATGATTTCCACCCCATGATAACCTACCCGGAGGCCACCTTTCTTTTGGCAGCCATGGTTCCGAGGTGGATTCTGTACTAGCTCTTTGGCACTAGGAACGTGTATCCCCCTCCAGAGTTTCTTCTGTGTCCCACACTTGCTCTCCCCTCTCTTACAATGACGTCCCCCCACGCCAGGTCTGGTCGAAAAGCCTCGGAAGCTTCCGCGTTTCGAAGAACCCGCAAATTTCTGCATTCCGTCCCGCATCTCCTGCAGCAAATCCCGTATATGGCACCAAATTCGTTCGGTCCCGTTCTGTCCGCCATATCGGTAACGGGAAGTACGCGCGGAGGGGTGAACAGGTAAACGGCCCTTAATCCGAGCACGTGGTTTCGAGCACTACGGCATCCGAAGCTGCTTGAGCCTTAGGCGGCTCTGCGCAACGCAATCCCCGGGACGGCCCATGCCCGATGCTGTGAAGGCGATAGCACAGGCGCCGGCAGTCGCTGCTTCCCGCCACAGCCTGAGGGAGCATGAATC
>JADGHK010000797.1 GCA_019686145.1 Bryobacteraceae bacterium
CGGTTACTCCTACCAGCCGGCAGCCTCCGGTACCGGGTATTCCGTTGTGCTGACGGTGCAGGAAGTTCAGCCTGTCTACCCGGTCAGCTTCGAGGATCTGCCCGCGACGCGTGAGGAACTGGAGGCGGTGCTCCGGCGAAATGATGTCCTTTTCGGTCCGAAGATGCCGGCGAGCGAGACGCTGCTCAGCCGGTATTCTCAAATCTTGCAGGAATTCCTGGCCTCCAGGGGCTTCAAGGAGAAAGTCATCGGGCGAGTTACCATTCAGGGTACCGATGCTCTGACCGTTGTATTCCGGCCAAATACAGTCCCGCCTTCCATAGCAGAGGTTCAGTTTCTTAACAGCAGAGTCGTCCACCCGACTGAGCTCAAGCAGGCGATTCGTAGTACTGCTATCGGCGCCGTGTACCAGGAGGCGCGTTTTCGCAAAATCCTCGACTACACGATCCGGCCTCTTTACGAGGAGAGGGGCTATCTCGGCGTCTCTTTTCCGAAGATTGCCATCGAACCGGCGAAGGGCGTAAAAGGCGTGATTGTTACGGTGACCATCGACGAGGGGTCGGTTTACTCCCTTGGCGATGTCAAGGTCGAGGGAGTTCCGCTGACGAAGGAGCAGATTGAATCCATCGCCAGGTTTCGCCCAGAGGAGGAAGGCGCTACCGTGAACTTCCGGATCATCCAGGAAGGGACCGAGCGCCTGCTGACCGGGCTCCGGCGGCAAGGATATATCAAGGCGGCGGCGAATACCGAACGGAAGATCGACGAAGAGAAGAAGAAGGCAGATCTGGTAATTCGAGTCGATCCGGGCCCGCAGTTCCTCTTCGGGACCCTCAAGATTGACGGACTGGATATTCACGGCGAGGCGGCCATCAAGAAGCTATGGGCCTTGAAGGCCGGAAAACCGTTCGATGCCGGCTACCCCGACTACTTTCTAAACCGGGTGCGCCAGGACGGCATTTTCGACAATCTGGGCAAGACTCGGGCCGAGATTGTTCCGGATGAGAAGAACCTGGCTGTTGACGTGATTCTTCACTTCCAGTAGCCCCCGGCCGAATCCCACCCTCCGGGAAGCGCTGTGCCAAAATTTAGGTATGCTCCGAGGCTTCTTTGCGGCACTGGTGCTATGCGTGATTGTTGCGCCGGTGCAGGCGCAAAAGGCGCCATTCGACGTCCAGGCTCTTCTCAAGCTTGCCCGTGTTGGCGAACCAGCCTTATCACCGGACGGCAAGATGGTAGCTTTCACGGTCCAGTCGATTGATCTTGCCAAGAATGCGCGGCCGAAGCACATCTGGGTAGTGCCCGTGGAGGGCGGGACCCCGCGGCAGATCACGCACGAGGGGACTCGCAACGAGCGCCCGCAATGGTCCCCGGACTCCAAGAAGATTGCCTTCATCTCTGATCGGAGCGGTTCTGCCCAGATCTGGACGGTGGATCCCGACGGGCAGAATGCCGTACAGTTGACGAATCTCTCCACCGAGGCGGGCGGCCTGATGTACTCGCCGGACGGAAAGAAGATCCTCTTCACGAGCGACGTCTTTCCCGATTGCGCGGACGACGATTGCAATCGCAAGCGCCTGGACGCCGAAAGAAACAATCCAGTGAAGGCGAGAATGTATACGTCGCTGCTGTACCGGCACTGGAACGAATGGCAGACATCCCGCAGGCGCCACCTTCTGGTCATCCCGGCCTCGGGAGGTCCGGCGAAGGATTTGACGCCGGGGACGCGGGATGTGCCGCCGTTCTCTCTCGGCGGGCCTGACGACTACGCAATCTCTCCGGACGGCGCTGAGGTCTGCTACGTCATGAACCCGGACCCGGAGCTCGCGACGAGCACGAACTCGGAGCTGCATGTGGTCCCGATCGACGGCGGCGAGGCCAAAAAGATTACCGTCAATCCCGCGGCGGATAACTCTCCGAAATACTCGCCCGACGGCAAGTGGATCGCATACCGGATGCAGACGCGCGCCGGATATGAGAGCGACCGCTGGCGGCTTGCCGTGATGGATCGCACCACGGG
>JADGHK010000798.1 GCA_019686145.1 Bryobacteraceae bacterium
GTTCGAGCGTGTTCGGAGGACCCGCAAAGAAACGACCGCCATGCTCGACGTTGTTCGCCTCGCCGTAGAAGATACCCGCGCCCGCCCGGATGACCGTCTTCGAGCCAAGGTTGTAGGCGATGCCAAGGCGCGGAGCAAAGTTATTGAAGTCGTTCTTGCAACCGCAATCGCGGCCGTCCTTTGGAGTTACGAACCGCTCATCCGCAAGGGTCGGCACATTGTATCCCGCAAGCAGGTACCGTCCGATCCTTTGGCTGTCCGGATCAGGAAAAAGCGCGGAGAAGAAGACTTCGTAGCGGATCCCCGCATTGATTGTGAGGCGGCTCGTGACCTTCCAGTCATCCTGCACGAACAGGCCGAAGTAGGGCATCTGAGCGTTCTCGCCGAGGTTCGTTCCCCACGTCGCGTTGCTTGCCCACCCGAGAAGGAAATCCGCCATGCCGTTGCCGCTGCTTCCACGGCTGCTTCCGACGTTCGGCCTTTGCGCCGTATAGCGTCCGTCGAAGGCGTACTGCCCGCGCCGGAACCTGGCAGCATCGCGAAAGATGGTGATGCGTCTGCCTTCGCCGCCGAACTTGATGGTATGCCGCCCGCGCTGCATCACCGTCTGGTTTGTCAGCATGTAATTGGCGAGGTTGTTGAGATTCGGCCAGAAGCTGCGTGCGCCGACCTCGGCAAATCCGGACGGAGTGAAGCGGGCAAGACCGTGATCGAGCCCGTCGTTGAACGAATCACCCGGAGCATTAACGATGCTAAACTGCGGATTCAGATTCTCCGAGAAAGGAATGTCGAAGGCAGTATCGAACTTGGAGAAGCCGAAGCGGAGTTCGTTATACGTCGTCGGGGAGATTGTGCTGCTGAGACTCGCAGCGATGTTGTGCGCCTTGAGGTCAACCGTCTGGCCTTGCCCTCCCGTTGCCGGATACGGCAGGACACCGGGCTCGTTGCGGAACTGATCCCTAAGCGAGTATCTGACGAAGAAGCGGTGGCTGTCCGACAGGTTGTGATCCAAGCGGATGTCCGCCTGGTGCGCATCATCCGAGTTGCTGGGCGAGTAGAAGTAATTATCAGGCAGATTGTCCCGCCCCAGGATATTCGACGCAGGGTATAGCTCGATGAGCTTACTCGTCACCGGGTCCCATCTGCTCTTCGGAATGATGTTTCCGGGGAAGGGCTGCCGGATGGCTCCAGTGCCCGTACCCGATAGCGTGAGCGGGTCGTAGATGTTGCGGCGAACCTCGGGCTGCCGGGAAAAGTCGCCGTTCAGGACAATGTCGCGGCTTGGCACGCTCTGCAAATAGCTTTGCCCGATGCGGATCTTCGTACCCTGGTAGCTGCCAAAGAAGAACGTGCGGTTGCGAATCACAGGACCGCCAATCGTCCCGCCGTACTGATTCTGGCGGTACGTGGGTTTCGGGCTGCCTGACCGGTTGGCGAAGAAATTCGTTCCATCCAGCTTGTCATTGCGAAGGAAGTGGTACAAGGATCCATGAAAATCGTTGGCGCCGGACCGCGTCGTAACCAGCACTTTCGCGCCGGCGCGGAAACCATACTCCGCACTGAGATTGTTCGTCACCACCTTGAATTCCGCGACGGCGTCTACAGGCGGCTTCACAGCCTGCGCTTCAAAGCCCAGCGGGCCGCCCGACGTCCGCGAGCTGTTGTCGTTGCCGTCGAGCAGCACGTTGTTTTGCGCAATCTGCATGCCTACCGCCGCAAACGCTCCTTCATCGCGCGCGCGGCTGCCCGCGTTCAAGCCACCGCCGGGAAGGACCCCGACTGTGAACTGCGCAAGCTGGAGGTAGTTGCGCCCGTTGAGCGGCATCTCCAGGATCCGCTTGTTGTCGATCACCTGCCCGACGTCCGTCGTCTCGGAATTCAGCAGTACCGCTGAAGCGCTCACGTCGATGCTTTCGACAACCGCGCCCGGCTTCAGCTCAAAATCGACACGCGCCACCTGTCCGGTTTCGAGGCGCACGCTCTCGATCACCTGCGTGGCGAATCCCTGTGC
>JADGHK010000799.1 GCA_019686145.1 Bryobacteraceae bacterium
TGGCGATTTCGTCGTTTCCGCCGAAGGGAAACGGCACGGGCAGCGCGATGACCGACGGTTGCGTCTCCCTTGCCTCCCTTCCATTGCAAAGCGGGAGGTAGTCCTCCATCCGGTCATGAAAAGCGGCGTTGACGAAATCCTGAATCGGCTTTACGGAGCGCATGCTGCTTTGCAGCGCGCCGCGCTTCACGCCGCGGCCTTCCAGCTCTTTGCAGACGGACCGGTATAGAGCGACGTCCGCACGGCGGAAGCGGTAAATCGACTGTTTGGGATCGCCGACGAGGAAGAGCTTCCCCGCAGCAGGCGTCACCTTACGCCAGTCGGCTTCCTCCGGATCACTCGCAGAAAGCAGAACGAGAATTTCCGCCTGGAGAGGGTCGGTGTCCTGGAACTCATCCACGAAGATGCATTCATACCGCTCCTGCAGGGCTTGCAGCGCCTCGCGGTCCTTCAGCAGGTCGCGAGCCTTGATCAACAGATCAAGGAAGTCCACCTGACCGGCTCGTTCTTTCTCCGCCTGGTAGAGTTCGACAACTTCCCAAAGCTCGTTCCGAAGATGCGCAACCAGGTCCGCGTCCGCTTTGCGCCGGAACGCTTCAATCGACGCCGCGAGGTTGTCCCACGCGGTCAGAATCGCCTCTCGTGTGACTCCCGCGCCGTAATTTCCAGAGCCCTTCTTGAGCCACCGCATGTCGGCGGGTAAACGCAGCAGCTCGCTTTCGATGCTGTCGAGGCCGGCGCGGCCAAGCTCCGTTGCGCGTCTTACCCGCTCGTCAAAATCTGCGAGCGGCTGTAGCGACCGGTAGAGCGGATCCCAGTGTCCGCGTGCGCACGCGTTGCGCAACTTCGCGAGCTCCGAGCATTGCTTCAGCAGCTCGTCGATTTCCGCGGCACGATCAAACTCGCGAACCGTCCACGGCGTCGGATGATCCCGCCATTCTGCCAGCGCCAGCGCGGCGGAGCGCAGAGCGTCAATTGGCCGCTGCCCGCTGCGCGCCGCGGGTACCGACAGCCGGGCGAGGCACCGAGCGATCGCGGGAGACGGCTGAGATAAACGTTTCTCGAACCAGCGCCGGAATACGCGCTCGAACACGGCGTTGGCTTCCGGCTGAGCGAGGGGTTCAAAGTGCGGGTCCACGCGCGCCTCCACAGGGCGCTGCGCAAGCAGATGGGCGCAGAATGAGTGGATCGTGCCGACAAACGCCTCTTCCAGATGCTGGAGGCCTCGCGCCAGACGTTCCGCACGCACGAGGTCGTCCAGCGACGTTTGCCGTTCCCGGTCGAGCTCATGCCGCAGCCGGAGCTTCATCTCGCCCGCCGCTGCGTGTGTGAATGTCACAGCGACGATGCGGCGTACCTCCACTCCCCCAGCGACCGCCTCAACGAATCGGCGCACCAGCGCGCGCGTCTTTCCCGTTCCCGCCGACGCTTCCAGAATGTAGCTATCGCGAAGGTTTCCTGCGGCACCGGCTTGACCGGGAATCACGGGAGCCTCCGGAGTTCGACGAGAGGCCGCCACTTGGGCTTTCGTTCCGTGCGCTCGGCCTCATAGGGACCGCAAACGGCCAGGTAGTCGCAGACGCCGCAGGCGTCTTTGTCGGGCAGGGCGGGCAGCATGCCTTCCGAAATCGCTCTCTCGATTGTTTCGAGCACCTGCCGCACATGCTGTCTCCCCACTTCGTTGAGCGCGATATCCACCTTTCGATAGTTGCCTCGCAGTGTCGAGTAGCACAGCCGCCCGCCAAGCACCGAGGCATCGAAGATCTTTTCAGCAGCCAGCGCGTAAAGGAGTGGCTGAAGGTAGGCTCCTTTGCCGACGTAGACGGGCGCGGGCTGCGGCGCCCTTCCCGTCTTGTAATCTGTCACGCGCAGCGGGCCCTCTCCTTTCCGTTCGACAACGTCAATGGAGCCTTGCAGCAGGAACTCATCGAAGAGCCTGACCGGTTCCTCAATGCTTGCTGGATCGTGTTCCGGATCCTTCTTCCGGCCAAAGGAGAGCTCGAAGGCC
>JADGHK010000800.1 GCA_019686145.1 Bryobacteraceae bacterium
TATTCGGCGTACTGAGTCTGGGATGGCGTGGATCGGCAAAGCACTGGAAGCATTACGAGATGGCCTATCTCATTCTGGCCGGCCTTTCGACGCCGCTCGTGTTGTCGGTCCATACGATCGTCAGTTTCGACTTCGCCGTGTCGATCATTCCTGGGTGGCACACGACAATCTTCCCGCCTTACTTCGTCGCGGGCGCCATCTTTTCGGGCTTTGCGATGGTGATGACTCTGATGATTATCGCCCGCTGGGCTCTGAATCTGGAGCACCTGGTGACGATGAAGCACCTGGAGAACATGAACAAAGTCATGCTCGCTACCGGGTTGATCGTCGGCTATGCGTACGCGACGGAGATGTTCATCGCCTGGTATGGCGGCAACCCCTATGAGCGCTTCACCTTCGCCAACCGCGCTTTAGGGCCGTATGCCTGGGCCTACTGGACGATGGTTTCCTGCAACGTGCTTGTGCCGCAACTGTTCTGGTTCAAGAAGCTGCGCACCAGTATTCCGGTCATGTTCGTCTGCTCGCTGCTGATTAATGTCGGCATGTGGTTCGAGCGGTTCGTGATTATCGTGACATCGCTCCACCGCGACTTTCTGCCGTCGAGCTGGGGTTACTTCCGCCCGACGATTGTGGACATTCTGACATTCGTAGGCAGCTTCGGCCTGTTCCTGACGCTGTTCCTGCTGTTCGTGCGCTTCCTGCCGATGATCGCCATCTCGGAAGTGAAGGGTGTGATGGCTACGGGCAAGGGCAGCGCCGCGGCGCACTAGGAGGTTCCGATATGAGCACTACGGTCGAGAAGAGATCTGAGCTATACGGAATCATCGGCGACTTCGATTCGCCCGAGCAGCTCCTCGACGCCATCCGGGCGGCGCGGAGCCGGGGCTACACGAAGATGGACGCACTGACGCCGTTTCCCATTCACGGGATTGACGAGGCTCTGGGAGAGAAGCGCTCGGCGCTTGGCTATATCGTGCTCTGTGCTGCCCTGCTCGGCGCGACGACGGCTCTGCTGCTTCAGTGGTGGACCGGCGCGGTGGACTATCCTCTGGTGATCGCTGGGAAGCCTCTCTTTGCGTTTGAGTTTTCAATTCCTGTGACGTTTGAGCTGACGGTGCTGTTTTCGGCGTTCGCCACAGTGCTCGGCATGTTTCACCTGAACCGGATTCCGACCTTCTACCACCCGACATTCAAATACTCGCGGTTCCGCGGCGCGACGGACGACCGGTTCCTTCTAGTGATTGAAAAGAGCGATCCGATGTTCGACGTGAACGCTACGGCGGAGATGCTTCGAAATTGCGGCAGTCGGCATACGGAGGTTGTGGAGGCGTGATGAAAATCTCGATTTACGCCGGCGTGCTATCAATAGCTGCACTGGCATTGACGGGCTGCGCCGACATGAAGACGCGAAATACGCCCCTCCAGGTGTTCCCTGATATGAAGAAGCAGGCGAAGTACAAGCCTCAGGCTGCTTCGGCATTCTTCCCGGACGGACGGGCCAGCCGCAGGCCTCCTGCAGGAACCGTCGCTCAGGGACAGCTCAACGAGGACGAGGCCTTTACGACCGGCATCGTAGATGGCATGTACGTTGGGAAGAATCCGCTGCCCATCACGCGGGCGACACTGGAGCGAGGACGCCAGAAGTATGAGACATACTGTTCGCCGTGTCACTCCCGGACGGGCGGGGAGGTCGGCATTGTCGGAAGGAAATCGATCGCTGCCGGTCTCGTGTGGCTGCCCGCGAATCTGCTGGAACCTCGCGTGAAGGAGATGACCGACGGCGAAATCTATTCCGTGGCTACGAATGGACGCCGGAGCATGCACGGGTATAAGTACCAGGTTTCGGATCATGACCGCTGGGCCATTGTTGCCTACGTGCGGGCGCTGCAGCGCGCAACCAGCGGAAGCCTGGAGGACGTGCCTGCGGAACTGCGCAGCGAGCTCAGATAGGGGATCTTCATGCAAGTTAAAGTCGACCACATTCGCCTGGAACAATCGATGGAG
>JADGHK010000022.1 GCA_019686145.1 Bryobacteraceae bacterium
AGTGGGTTCCCGGTTCGTTCCCCGATACATTGGACGGAGTCCTTCAAGCGACCCGTAGCAGTGCCAATCCGCTCGGTCTGTATGAGTTTCTAACCTACCGGGACATCTCTGTGATCAAAGGTTCCGGGCTCGGTGGCACCTCGCTTGTGAATGCAAACGTAGCGATCATGCCGGATCCGGAAGTATTTGATCTCGTCGATTGGCCTGAACCGCTCAGCTACAATCACCTCCGCAAGTACTACGAGAAGGCTCTCGCGGGCCTCGAGGCGAAGCCGCACCCGAAGAAGGCAAGCTTTTTGAAAGTACAGGCGCTTGAAAGGCGCGCTGCCCAGCTCGGTCTCAGCACGGTTCCCCTGAATCTCACGGTAAACTTCGATCCGAACAAGAAAGATCCCCTCGGCAATCCCCGCGCAGCTTGCAATGACTGCGGCGACTGCGTTACGGGATGCAACTTTGGCGCGAAGAATACCCTCTACACCAACTACCTTCCCCTCGCCCGGAAATATGGCGCGGAGATTTATACGCAGACGAAGGTCGAATGGATTGAGAAGCTGAGCGGCGGCGGGTGGAAGGTTCACGGCCGGTACTATCGCAATAACACCTTCAGCGAGCGCTTCAGCCTGACAGCCGCCCATGTGATCCTCGCCGCAGGTTCCATCAACTCGACCGAGATTCTGATGCGCTCCGAGATGCACGGGCTATCGGTTTCCCCACGTCTCGGCACCGGCTTTTCGGGCAACGGCGACTTCTTTGGCCTCGCCTACAACGGCGACTATCAAACCAATGTTCTCGGGCTTGGCCGTTCCGTTGAAATCCCTGGAGCGGGATGCGCGCCCGGACCGACGATCGTCGCAGCTATCCGTTACAACGGTTCGCTTCCGCCCGATCGCCGTATCACGATTGAAGATCTCTCCTTCCCGAGCGCCTATGTACAGGCTGCCAAGACAGCCTTTGCTGTGATCCGCGGGGAAGATACGGACATCGGCGACCAGGCTGCGGAACTTGAGCGCATCAAGCGCGACCTCGCGCCCTTTGGAGGAAACTCCGCCGAAGGCGCGTTGAATCATACCATGCTCTACCTCTGCATGGGATTCGATGATGCTCGCGGCCGCATGATCTTTGAGGCGCCGTGGTATGAGCCTGACGGCCGTATGCGAATCGAATGGGACGACGTGGGCCGCCAGGTTGTGTTTACCAGGATCAATGAGGAGCTCCGGCGGCACGCACGGGCTCAGGGGGCTTCCTTCATTCAAAACCCCATGTGGACGATTTTCGATACGCGCCACCTGGTGACGGCCCATCCCCTCGGTGGATGTCCCATCGGCGAGGACTACATGCATGGGGCGGTCGACGCCTACGGCAGGGTTTTTGCGGGCGATGGCAGCGTGCACGAAGGCCTGTTTGTTGCTGACGGAGCTCTGATTCCTTCCGCGCTCGGTGTAAATCCTTTCCTTACAATCTCCGCCCTGGCGGAGTGGATTGCCGACCGAAAGGTGCGCGAGCTGCAAGGCGAAGCGTATCCAAAGCGAGCTCTCGCCCTCAACATACCTTTGATCGATCCCATCGAGGTGACAACCTACAGCGAGGCAGAGCTTGAGAAGCTGTTCCGCCGCGTCCCCTGCCAAAGCATTGACCTGATGCTCAACAGCGGACAGCGGGTCGTGGATATCGCGAGCCGTACAGTCCGCAATGACGAGTACTGGAAGGGCTTCTTCCCCAAGGGCCACATCCTCAATGCGATGTCGTCTGCGATCTTCACCGGCTTCCGGAAGCAGTTCTTTAAGACCGGCGATCATTATGGCGGCATCACCAGCGATACAGACGGCCGCATTCGGGCTCGCAACACTCTCGAAGAAGTTGTGATCAAGAAGCGCGAGGGCGATCTGGAGCCCGGAAAGTACATCCTGCTCAAGTACACCGATCCGCCCTGGCAGGGCTACTACGACGTCTTTAAGGTCGTCAATGAGAATCTGCTGATTGGGCGTGTCTACATCGGAGAGTTCCCGAAGGGCCTCCGCCTGTTCACGTTCCCCATGACGCGGGTCTACAACTTCGACCAAATGACGGTTGAGGACCACGTCACCCTTTGGCGGGGCGGTACGGTTCCAGGTCCGCAGGATCTGGAAGGCGTCTGGCGGATGGACGCGATTTCAAATGCCAATCACCTGGCGGGCGTTGCCTACCTGGAGTTTCGCCGCCAGCCGGACGGGCGCCTGGAGAGCCGTTATCAATTCATGGGACTCCTGGAAGGCCTTGTGGTTCCGGGATTTCTCGCCCATCACTTCCAGCTTGTCGACTTCACTCCGTTCCACGACGAAATCCGCCAGGTCACCAGTGATTTCATGGTTGGCAAGTATGTAATGGATCTGCCGCCCGGTATCAGCAGCCTGTTTCCGGCAGCTTCCTTAGGCCTGCTGCATGTCGAGGAGGAAACGCGCCACCGCTTTGGTTTCTACTACACGCTGACACGGACCGATCGGGCCACTACTCCGTCAAACCGGTTGCTCGAGCCGTTCCTGAACGTCCATCTGCCCGCAGGTCTTGGGATGACCTTTGATGAGGAGATGGTGGGATGGTATTGGCCAGGGAAGGGAACAACCGCTTCCCGGCGCTCGGAGCCCCATGAAATCGCTGCCCGAATCCCGCGCCAGGGCCGCCCGGAGGGCGCCTTCCAGTGCAGCTTCAAGCTGAGGATGACGGTTCGTGACCTCAATGAATTCATTGAGGGTGCTGCGCACGAGGCTGGGGCAAAGGGCACGATCAGCTTCGAGAATTTCGAAGGAAGCCCCGCCACATTCGAAATCGACGAAAACAGAAGCCGCTTCCATTATCTGATCCGCAATGAGGCGACAGGCGAAGCGGAGATGCGATATGTGCTGTATTTCCAGACGCCGGACGGCCGCCGTTTCCTGTTCGACGGGCGGAAGTACCTGCAGAAAGACGAACGGATCGGCGAGCGCGGGATCCGCGAGGCTCTCGAAGACTTCACGACGCTCTACTGTCATGTGTCCGAGCTGCGCGAGGGTGAGGCTCCAGCAACCGGGGCGGCTCCAGCGGGCGAGGGTCTCCTCAAGTTCAAGACCTTCGAGGACATCGCTGCGGTCCAGAATCTGGCGGGGTTCCTGCGGTCGTTCAAGGTCACGGGCACGTCCGATCCGCTGCTGCAACTGCAGGGACAGATGAAGTTCTTCGCCTTCACTGCGCAGTTTGTGCAGCGGGAGTATGATCCTTTGGCTCCTGAGCCGCGGGGCTTGCAGGAGGAAGTCCGGTTTGCGGTACTTCGCGGAGCCTCCGAGCCCGATCATTTCAGCACGCGCTCGACGCCTGAGCTGCAGCAGATTTTGCGGGACTCGCCGACGCTCCCTCTTGAGAAGCTGATCAACACTGGCGCTGTCCGGATTGATTTCGCAAAAAAACGCATCTTCCGCGATTCGTTCTGGAAGGGATCGTTTGCCCGTGATTCGGTGCTGGGGGCCGAAGAACGTCTCCGCAACAGGATCTCCGGCAGCGAGGCGAAGACCGCGTCGACCTTCACCGGCGGAAGCTTTTGGAAGCGTTTCGACCAAATTCGAGAGGATGGGGTGGCAATCGGCCACGTCGTGAACTACGAGCTTGACTGGCTTCCTGGAAAACCCGAGGTGCGCCTCGTCCCTTATGCCGACGACCGGCGTACCTACTTCCGCAAGGGGGACAACATTCTCCTGCTCACCTACGTGAACGAGCCGTACCGGATCGTGTATGACACCATCAAAGTGATCGATGAGGACAGCGCGATTGGCGTGATGCATCTCGGTTCCTTCCCCGACGGACTGGAGTTCGCAACGTTCGTCATGG
Organism: Bryobacteraceae bacterium; assembly: GCA_019686145.1. Classification (GTDB taxonomy): domain Bacteria; phylum Acidobacteriota; class Terriglobia; order Bryobacterales; family Bryobacteraceae; genus JADGHK01. The sequence goes on from JADGHK010000022.1 coordinate 3,835, forward strand.
AGAGGAACAACTACCCATTTAAAAAGATGGCCGTCGAGGATCACCAGGCGATCTTCAACGATGCGCGGGCCTTCGTTCCCTCCCCAGATCAAGTGCTGGGCGAGTGGCAGGGCCACCTGATCTTCCTCCGCAACCCGAATCTCAGCCTGCTGAACCAATTCAATCCGGCGGCGTTCCGTGTGAAGTTTGAGCGGACGCCTGCCGGCGTTTCGGCGCGCTACCGTTTCGGCCTCATCACGTCTTCCGGGCAGCCCGAGTTCAGTGAGGAGTTTGTTCACATCACGGACGGCGGCATGTTCCGGCATGAGATCCGCATGATCGATGCAGACACCATGATCGGCCGGTGGGCGGCGACCGAACCGAGCGCGGCGCTGTTGCAGGGACTGCAGCAGTATCTGGAGCCGGCGGGCAATCGCTTCGTGTTCTACTATCTGTTGACGCGCGCCTGAAGAGAGGGCTTTTCATGAATCGAGACGGAGCGCTGCAACTCGACCTTGTGGACGTGTACGGAGATCACGTTCCGGAGAAGGTTGATATCTATCTACGCCATCAGACGCTAGCCGCCGAGCAGCGCGTCGCCAGGGGCATCGACGCCTCGAAAAGCATCCTGATCAAGCAGCTTCTCGGAACGCCACAGGGCCTCTACCGGATCGAGGTTCACGCGCCTTCCTATCTGCCTACAAGCTGGTTTGTGAATGTGAAATCCAGCGGCGTGACAAGCAGAGTGAAGACGCTCCTGGTGGATGCCCGCAAGGTGGTTCGTGTCGATTTTCCGCCGTTTGAGCGGCTGCCCTATGGCCGTGAATTCCTGGAACGCTGCTCGAATGTTCTTGGTTTTGAAGGGCGCTCGGGTGCGTCGTTATACAACAGCCTGGACGACATCCGCCGTGCAGGTCTGCTGAACATCCTCGCAAAGTGCCACCATACGCGCCTGGCTGAGGGTGGCACGGTCTTGTGCCACCTGAGGGAGTTGCGGGAGTTGAGGGGGGACCGCTTCTATGCCACTGTTTCTCACGCGCTGCGGGAAAGCGTCCGAAACAGCGTAGCGGACGGAAGTTTCTTTCCCGTGGACGGCCTGCTCCACCGGCCGCCCGACGGCTATTCGCTCGCAGGCAGCTTCAAGACGTCCGACAGTTACGGCAACCTCCAATTGACCTTCTTTTGCAACGGCGTGGACTGGGTGGCCGATATCGATATCGACGACGCCGGCGGCTTCGAGCATGCCTTCCAGGTAATCAGGAACGCAGTCACCGGACAGCCTACGCATCCATACAACATTCACCAGATTCTGATTTACTGGCAGGAACTGGATCCGGGATACCGGCTGATCCTGTACGAAGAAGAGCCGCAGGCGGCGATCACCGGGGGTTAGGACGCTGTCCAATTTACAAGGCCAAGATAGGCCGTCACGAGCACGAGGACTCCGAAGATGATCCGGTACCAGGCAAAGCCCGTAAAGTCGTGGCTGCTGATGTAGCGGAGCAGCCAGCGAATGCAGAGAAGCGCCGAGACCAAAGCTGCGGCTGAGCCGACGAGGAACAGGCTGAGGTCGTCCGCCGAGAGGAGGCTCCGCTCCTTGTAGAGGTCATAGACACCCGCCCCGATCAAGGTCGGCACCGCCAGGAAGAACGAAAACTCGGTCGCTGCCTTGCGCGAGCAGCCAAAGAGCAGCCCGCCAATGATGGTCGCCCCGGAACGCGACGTGCCGGGAATCAGCGCGAGGCATTGAGCGCAGCCGATCTTGAACGCGTCGATCCATGTCAGGTCGTCCACCTGCTCGAAGCGCACCTCGTGCTTGCGGCGTTCTGCCCAGAGAATCACGAAACCGCCTCCGATCAGCGCCAGCGCGACAGGGACCGGCCGGAAAAGGTAGGCCTTGATATAGCGGGAGAACAGAACGCCGAGGAACGCAGCGGGAAGGAAAGCGACAGCGATGTTCGTAACAAATCGCGCAGCACTCCTGTTTGAAAAGAGGCCAGCCGCGACATCCCAAAACCGCCTCCGGTATTCCCACAGGACGGCGAGCAGCGCGCCGGTCTGGATCACGACTTCAAAGACCTTACTCTTCTCGTCGGTAAAGCCGAGGAGATCGCCTACGAGAATCAAGTGGCCAGTGGAAGAAATGGGCAGGAACTCGGTGAGTCCCTCGACGACGCCCATCAACAGTGCTTTGAAAAGAAGAATGAGGTCCATCGGCGATTGTAGCAAACCCGCTGATGCCGGAGCTGGCTTCCCCTTGCTTCATTCTCGCGCTTGACAACCCGTCGGCGTCGGATGGAGACTGCCTAATCGATGCGAACTCCAGTTCTTGCGAAGGCTTGCCGGTTTGTTGTGATTTGCGCCCTGGCGATCGCGCCATGCCTGCTGGCGGCGGACAGAAAAGCCACGGCGGAGCGATGGCCGGAACATTACAACATTCCGCTCTGGGACGAGGGCAAGACGCCGCTCGCTAAGGGAAATGGCCCTCTGGACAATCCCTTCGTAACGGTGTTCCTGCCGCCTCCGGGCAAGCGAAACGGCGGCTCGGTCGTCATCGCTCCCGGGGGTTCCAACATCATGCTGATGTATGGCGCCGAAGGTATGGAAGTGGCTGAGCGCTTCAACGACTGGGGATTTGCGGCCTTCGTGCTGACGTACCGGCTTGCTCCGAGGTACGGAGAGGATGCCAGGGTGATGGATGGAAAGCGTGCCATTCAACTGGTGCGCGCCCGGGCAAGGGAATGGAATCTGGACCCGAACCGAGTGGGCTTCGCTGGGTTCTCAGCTGGTTCGAACCTGGGACGCGCCGTAGCCGCCGCCTCCGGTCCGGGCGAGCCCAACGCAGCGGATCCCGTCGACCGGGTTTCTTCCCGCCCGGATTTTCTGGTGCTGGTCTACGGTCCCGGAAGGTCCCGGGAAGGGGAGCCTCTGAAAAACTTTCCCCCGACGTTTTTGGTGGCGGCGGCGCTCGACCGCGGAGCTGCGAACGGGTCCGCACAGTTGTTCATGGACTTGAACCGCGCGGGCGCGACGGCCGAGATTCATATCTACCAAAAGGGTCGTCATGGTTTTGGCGCGGCCTCTACCAGCCCTGAGTTCTCGCCGTGGATGAATGCGCTGGAGCACTTCCTGCGCCAGGGCGGATTCTTTCAAGGAGGCAAGTAAGGATGGGACGGATGCACTGGCTGGCAGTAGCTGTACCGCTTGCGATCGCCGGGGTCACCACGGCGGTTCTGCTGTCCGCGCCAACCTCTCCTCCCCTCGTCGTGAATGACGGCTACGGCGACTTTGTCTATGTGCCGGCAGGGCCCTTCAGGATGGGAGACAACTTCGGGGACGGCGAATCGCGCGAGAGACCGGTCCATGTCGTGGAGCTCGATGCCTTCTACATCGGCAAGTACGAGGTCACGAACGGTGACTGGAAGAAGTTCCGGGACGATCCGGGCTATGACGATCCCAAGTTCTGGCCGGGCGGGAGAGTGGTTCCCAAGGACCAGATTCCGTACTGGACACAGCCGCAGAACCACGGAGGCGGGACGCCGGATAGCGACAATTATCCCGTTATTGGCGTGAATTGGGATTCGGCTACAGCCTACTGCAACTGGCTGAGCGCAAAGACCGGCAAGAAGTACCGCCTGCCTACGGAGGCGGAATGGGAGAAAGCGGCGCGGGGCACAGATCAGCGGCGTTTCCCATGGGGAAATGAGATCGATCGCTCCTACGCAAACTACACCGGAAGCCAGCAGTACGATACGGTCCGTGTGGTTGGATTCTATGACGGCAGCATGCGCGGGGGCTTTCAGACCCGCAGCAATGCCTCGCCTTACGGGGCTTTCGATATGGCGGGCAACGTCATGGAGTGGTGCCAGGATTGGTACAGCCGCGATTACTATTCGGTCTCGCCGCGTAAGAACCCGAAAGGGCCCGCGAGCGGAGCTTACAGGGTTGTCCGCGGCGGCAGTTTCTTTATGGAACCGCAGGATCTCCGAACGTACGCACGGTCCGCCGCGTGGCCGTCCTTCCAGGCCCATCGCATGATTGGCTTCCGCCCGGTTCGGGAGCCCTAGCTCCGGCTGTCACTGAAGAATCGGAAAGGCGCCGGAGTCCGTGACTCGAGTTGTCCCGTAGATGTTGAAGGGCTGGCCGTCTTGCAGACGCGAAAGCTCTTCGATCGTGGCCCCGGCATGCTTGGCAACCAGCCGGGGTTGCCGCGGCGGAGTGTCAGAGACGTTATTGTTCCCGTTCCATTTCAGATAAAGGTGCTTGGAGATCTTTTCTTCGGAAACGCCGGCGAAGCGCAGAGCGGGGTACTTGAACTGCGGGCCGTGGAGCCAGCGGCCGCGGGCGTAGTAGAAGGCATACATGCCGAGCTTCCAGGCGAGGTTCGATCGTTTGCGAACCACCGCAAAGTCAAGGCTCTGACGCCATGCAGTCAAGATGAACTCCCACTGCAGTTTCGTCAGCTCCCGAGGCTTTAAGGCATGTCCATCTGCCATCCGGGTTTCCTCGAGCGGTGTGAAGATCGACGGCACGTAGAGCACTTTGTTACGCCGCAGGCGATACAGCAGGTCGAGAGACTGTTTGATGTCGTCTTCCGTTTCGTCCGGCAGCCCGACGATAAACGTACAGACCGGGAACCAGTTGTTCTCGTTCAGGATATTGATTCCCTCAACCACAATGTCCTGCCAGTCGCGCACGTCGAACGGAAGGGCCTTGCCCGGCATCGTCAGCGCGGCCAGGCGCGGCGAGCCGGTCTCGATTCCAATCAGCGGCGATACGAAGGTCTTGTCGGGATGGGTGGAGGCCGGATTTCGCAGGACGCTCTTCCTGAGCAGGATGCTGGAGAGTTCCTTGATCAAATGCGGATTGACGAGCGCCGGCGCAATGGTGGCGTGAGAGAGCGGAAGGTAATCAACGCCCTTCACAGACGCCACCGCGGAATAGAAGTTCACGAGCGCGTCGGCGTTCGGAATATAGAAGGGAGCAGCCGCTCCGTAGATGAAGATATCCTCCGAGACGGGGAAGATGACGCGGCCTCCCTCCCGGACGTTCGCCTTTACCGCTTCAAGCAGCTGTTCCGGCGGAATTGAGACGCGAGTCTCGAGGGTGGGCGTGCAGAAAGCGCACTGCCGTCCGCAGCCGCGCGTCATCTCGACGATTCCGAACGTGGAACGTTTTTGGGGGATGACGATCTGGTCAAGGGTTGGCTCGGGCGTGCGCACAACCCGCGGAAGCGGTTTCCCTTCATCGGCAGCCTGAAAGAGGTCCGCGATGACTGCCTCGCCCCGCCCAATGACAACGCAGTCGACGCCGAGGCGCTCGAACGCATTTGTCTTCTCAATCTGCCACGCGCCCGCGCCGCCAACGATGACTCGAGGCCGGTATTTGCGGATGGCCGGGTGCAGGAATACCCGCTCGCTCTCGTATGCGTTGATAGGCCGCGCCGTGCTGCCGAAGATGTTGCTGTAAACGCCCGTGGAGAAGGCCGCCCCGATCGGATTGTGCGCGCTCACTCCGATGGCCCGGGTTCGAGGTCCGACGAAACGGTCGAGGTCTTCGGGATAGCAGACAACTACGTCTTCCGGCGGATAATGCTTTAGTAAGATGGCCTCGGTAACTCGAAGGCCATAGGGCATGACGACTGCAGTTCCATCCGGGTGCCTCGGCTGCTCGAGATTTTTTTTGTAAAGGAACCTTGGCGCGAATTGCGCCGGAACGGAAGCGTAAACCATTTGCTTCCAGGGGCTGAACTGTTGTTCGGTGCTCTCAGTTGCTGGAGCAGTGAGAACGAATCGGACGCCACGAGGGTCAAAAGCCACGTCGCACCTACCCAGTTGAGAATCCTAACTATTGTGTTGCCTTAACTCCTCCGCCCGCAAGTGAAATGGAGGCGAAGAGTCCACAGGTGCATTGGAGGTGGCTTCTTTTGAGTTAATAGGTCAGGCCGCGGATGACATTACCTGTTCCGTAACCCAGTCGGTAAGTAGCGCGGTTCGGCCTGAGGATCGGAGGGGCGTCTTGTCAAGGACGGCGTTAACGAACTCGTGAATGCAGGGATAGTGCAGGTTATCCGGGGCCGGAATCTCTTCACGGCAGCCCGGGTAAACCAGTGAGGGGCCGTTCAGCGGGGATAAGTCCATTTCGCCTTCTGTTCCGCGAATACGGAATTCATCCCTGGCAATGCGCGAATGCCACCGGACGTCCACCAGCCCGCGCACGCCGCTGTCGTAATCGATGAGCACAGTGGCGTTGTCCTCGACTTCAAAATCATGAACGAGGGTGGAAATATGCCCGCTGACGCGCTGCGGGAGGCCGAAGAGATAGTTCATCAGGTCGATTCGATGGGACGCGATGTCATAGAGAGGTCCGCCGCCAGCGCATCGAGGATCGATCAGCCACCGGCGATTGGCGCCCGGATGGAACCAGTCGTGGGAGGTTGCTTCCGCGAACACAGGACGCCCGATTGCCCCGGCCTTGATCAAGTCCCGCGCACGATTGACCTTATCGTACATTCTCCGGTAGTACGCGATTCCAAGCGTTCGCCCTGTCTCTTCGGAAACCTGCTGCATCCGGCATGCCTCGGCGTAGTTCATCGCCATCGGCTTCTCACAGAGCACGTGCTTGCCGGCCCGAAGACTGGCGATGGTCTGAGGAGCGTGGAGAAAGACAGGAGTCGCGACGTAAACGGCGTCAGCGTCCGATTCGGCGAGCGCAACTTCGAGGTCCGTCCATGCCGGCGCCCGATAGGGCTCCGCTTTCGAAGGATTGCGTGTGACGATGCCGGCGAGCCTGCTTCGCGGCTCCGACAGAATCGCGGGCAGGACACGCCGTGTCGTGATGTCGCCCACTCCGATTACCAGCCAGTTGAGCATACGCTCTATCGTAACCATACCCTCAAGGCGGTCCTGCTCCGCCACCCGCTATCATAAGAGAGAGAGCGCGGAACCAGAGAGAGCTAAACCGCGGAGGAATCCCGAATCGATGAGTGTGCCGATTTCGCAGATGTGGACAGTGGCGACGTATATCCTGAAGCAGAAGCTCGCAGGGAGGAAGCGGTATCCCCTGGTGCTGATGCTCGAGCCCCTGTTCCGCTGTAATCTGGCCTGCGCCGGCTGCGGCAAGATTCAGTACCCGGCTCACATCCTGAAGCGGAACCTGTCGCCGGAGGAGTGTTTTCGCGCGGTGGATGAGTGCGGCGCCCCGGTTGTGACAATCCCTGGCGGCGAGCCCCTGATGCACCCGCAGATTCGGGAGATTGTTGAAGGGCTGGTCGCGAGAAAGAAATACGTCTACCTTTGCACGAATGCGCTGCTGCTGGAAGAAAAGCTGGACCAGTTCACGCCAAGCAAGTACTTGACCTTCTCGGTCCACCTCGACGGGCAGCGCGAAGAGCACGACTTCGCGGTCTGCCGGGAAGGCGGCTATGACATTGCCGTCCGCGCGATCCGCGCGGCTCTCAAGCGCGGATTCCGGGTCACGACGAATACCACCTTGTTTGACGGAGCCGATCCGAACAGCGTCCGCGCCTTCTTTGACGAGATGATGGAGCTTGGCGTGGAGGGAATGATGCTGTCGCCTGGCTACTCCTATGAGAAGGCTCCGGATCAGCACCATTTCCTCGGGCGCGCCCGAACTCGGAGGCTCTTCCGCGCAATCCTGTCCAACCGCAAGCGGCACTGGAAGTTCAACCTGTCGCCGCTCTTCATGGAGTTCCTCATGGGAAAGCGGCACTACCGCTGCACGCCCTGGGGAATGCCGACCTACAACATCTTCGGCTGGCAGAAGCCCTGTTACCTGCTTCAGGATGGCTACGCGGATACCTTTGAGGAGTTAATGGCTGAAACGGAATGGTCGCGTTATGGCACCGAATCGGGCAACCCGAAGTGCGCGAACTGCATGGTGCATAGCGGCTACGAGGCATCTGCGGTCAACGACACGTTCGGTTCGCTTCGCGGCCTGCTTGCGACCGCGAAGGCTACATTTTCACGGTATCGCGATCCGGAGGCTGCCGAGATGCTGCGCGAGCGTGTTGTTCCGGCGCACGCCCGCAATCCGTTTGTCCAGATCGAGGTTTCGAGCGGGAGCGTAGCGGAGGGGACAAGAGTTTGAAGCCTGACGAGCTGGAAGTAGTTGCGGGCGCGTCCCGCGAACAGTTGGAAGGCTGGATTCCGAATCTGGCGACCGATGAGGAGATTCGCGAAGCTCTCGAAAAGGCCTTTTCCTATCGCGGAGATGTAACGATCACCTGCAAGGACGGATCGCGGGTGGAAGGGTATGTCTTCGACCGGAGAACCGGGCGGACACTGGAGGAGTCCATTGTTCGCGTTATGCCCAAAGACGGCTCGCCAAGGCGCGTGATCCGCTATTCCGATATTTCCGCGCTCGTATTCAGTGGCAAAGACACGGCAGCCGGGAAAAGCTGGGAGGCGTGGGTGCGGAAATACTGGGAGAAGCGCGCCGCGGGAGAACGAAACATCAGCTTGACCCCCGAACCCCTCGAATAGCTGGGGCCGTTTCCTGATCTCGCGCTAGCTGCGGCGCCAGTACACGCAGGACTCCTGCCAGTCCTGCACCATGGTCATCGGTTCCGCGATTCGGTGCGCGCGGCGGAAGTCCTCGACTGCTGCTTTGCACGCCTTTACGGCGCCATAGTCGTCAATAATGACAAATCCTCGCCGCGAAACCTTTGGATACAGATGCACTAACGCGTCCATCGTCGATTCGTAGCTGTCGCCGTCAACGCGCAAGATTGATAACTGTTTGATGGGAGCGGTAGGCAGAGTATCTTTGAACCATCCTGGAAGAAAGCTGACACGTTCGTCGAGCAGTCCGAACCGCTCGAAGTTTCTCTTCACTTCGTCGAGAGAAACCGATAAATAGTCCAGTTTCCAAAAGATACTGCCGGCGTCGGCCGGGTATTTTTCTTCGTCCGGAGGAGGCACGCCTTGAAACGAATCGGCGAGCCAGACAGTACGGCTGTGATCCCCGTAGGCGCGAAGGGCGGCGCGCATGAGGATTGCGGCCCCGCCTCTCCAGACGCCGGTTTCGATCATATCACCGGGAACGTTCTCGAGGATCACCGTGCGCACGGCATCGTGAAGCTGGTTGAGACGTGGAAGCCCCAGCATCGTTTCACCGTATGTGCATTGCGTAGGGCCGTGCTTCGGATTTGACGCGTCATCCGGCAGTCCGATCAGAGAGAGACCCAGAGGACGAAGCACGCGCTGGATTACCGAAAGAACTGCTGTCTTTCTTGGTCCCATCAGCGCACTTAAGTTACGAAACCGATCCGGGAAATCAGCTCGTGTGAGTACATGTTTTAGCAGCTCGAGGTAGAGTTCTGACGCCTCCGGAGCGCCTGGGGTCCCGGAGAAGTGAAAGCCGTGCGTGTTTGCAGTCGCCGAAGTATTCACACTTTCCTCCAAGATGAGTGGCTGGCCAACTGCGAGCGTTTCGGATACGCGCACACGAATGCGACGGTTTTCCTCCTTGTACAGTATCACTGAACAAGGTGTCAAGCGTGAGAAAATTCCTGGCGGCGCAAATTTAAGAAGTATCTCGGAAAGACGAAGGCCTGGATGGAATTAGTTGTCACCTAAGCGATCGCGCTGCCCGGAATAAATGCATGTGTAACCTGGCGCACCAAGTTTACGTGGGGAAGATAGAACTTTCATCCACTGTAAGACGGAATCGCCCGCTTTCGAAATTCAACGACGCCGCCTCGACCGCCGCCTCGACAGGATGCGGAAGAGTAGCAGGAGCGCGACCGGCAGAAGCAAAAACGGGCGGCTGACCCATCCGGTAAGGGCAATCAGTATGAGCGAGGAAGGAATCGCTAAGCCGAGGACGAGCAGCCAGACCGGCGTTGCATC
>JADGHK010000023.1 GCA_019686145.1 Bryobacteraceae bacterium
CAGGCAAGCATTCGGGAAGCGAAGGCCCTTGGCGACGCACTTCGCGTCTGGGAATACTGACCGGAGTTCGAGCAGGCATTACCGCGGCAGTTCGATCTTCTCAGGTTTGGCAAACTCCCCCGTCAGCATCCGCCGGTAGGCGGCAAGCAGGTCCCGGCGGGCTGCCTCTCCCAGAGGCGCAGGCGTCTCCGAAGGCTCGTACTGGCGGCAGAGATCCACCGTCTTGCGCAGGCTTTTGACGAAGTCAACGCACGGGGGACAGGTCGCCAGGTGCTCGTCGATTTCCTGGCACATCGCCAGCGGCAGCTCAAGATCAAGATACTCCGAAAGCATGCCGAAAATCTCAGTGCAATTGCCGCACTTGTGTGCCATTCCGTCCCCCCCGTGTTTCAGCGATGTTCCGCAGGTACAGGTCGATCGACTGCCGTACCGCGAGCCGCGCTCGGTGCAGCCGCGTCTTCACCACGTCCGTGCTGACCTCAAGCACCTGCGCCGTCTCCTCGGTGGACAGTTCCTCCACGTCACGCAGCAGGATGACGGAACGATAGATCTCCGGAAGCTCCGCCATAGCCCTTTGCAATACATCGCGCAACTCCGTGCGCAACACTTCGCGGTCCGGCAGCCCGGACCAGTCGGCGATTTCGATCTTGACCATCTGGCCGTTGCGCTGGGCTAACGGCATGAGCTCGTCGAGCGACAACTCCTGCGCTGGCTCAAAGATGCCCCGGCGCCGCTTCATCAGGCAGGCGTTCTTAGCGATGCGAAAGACCCAGGACCGGACGCGCTCCGGTTCGCGCAACTGCTCGAAGTTCTCGAAGACCTTCAGTAGCGTCTCCTGCGCTACTTCTTCGGCGTCTTCACGGTGACCGCACATCATCCACGAGTACTGGAAGATCTTGGAGCGGAAATGCTCCACGAAGCGGTCGAACGCGGCCGGGTTCCCGGCCCGCAGCTGCCGCACCAGCTCGATTTCGTTTTCGCGCTCCACCTTACGCCCCGCTACCATTGTAGCTTGGGATCGCGGTGCAGCCCGCTGCGCCCCTACGCTTTGGCCATTGCGCCGGTTTCGATCACCGTCTCGATCGACGGGGTGCCGGTCAGCGTGTTGTGTACCAGACAGCGTTTTACAGCGCGCTGTAGCCCCTTCAAGTGCGAGTCATCCACCCCCGGCGCCTTCACTAGAATGCGGAAGCGGTCCATCCGCGCCGGTTGCAGTTCCTTCTCCGCGGATACGGTGATTTCCAGGCCGCTCGCCGGAACTGACCTGGCCTTCAGATACTGCGCGGCGTAGAATCCGGCACAGGTTCCCAGTGCGGCCAGCAGCAGCTCGGGCGGCGTCATGCCGCCATCCGTACCAGAGTTCTCCAGCGGTTGATCCGAAATAATCCGATGGCCGCGCGCGTTCACCTGAAATTGCACACCGCCCCGATGTCGAACCGTGATCTCCATGTGCGTTCCTGATCCTGAAGATGCGCTCCCCCCGTGAAGGTGACAGCCGTTGCTTCTGTAACCTTCAGTCGCACTCCGCATCTGAGAGCAAGAATCGCGAGAACAGTATGAAACCTTCCATCGCAATTCTCGGCATGGCACTGTCGACTCTGTGGGCACAGGACTCACCCCTGACGTTAAGGGAAGCAGTGCGCACAGCGCTGGCCGGAAACAAGAGGTTGGAGGCGTCGGCTGCCGGCGTCGAGGCCGCCGCAGCCCGCATCGCGCAGGCGCGAAGCGGGTATCTGCCTAAGGTCAACTTCTCGGAGTCCTTCGCCCGCAGCGACAATCCGGTATTCGTCTTCAGCACGCTGCTCACCCAGCAGCGTTTCGGGCCGGGGAACCTCGAAATTAGCACCCTGAACCACCCGGACGCTATCAATAACTTCCAGTCTCAGGTCACCCTGAACCAGGTGCTGTTCGATGCTGGGCAAACGCGCAATGCCGTGCGCTCTGCACATCTCATGCACAAAATGTCCGACGAGCAACGGCGCCGCGCGGAACTCGACATCATGGCCGGCGTTGTGCGGGCCTACTACGGCACGCTGCTGAGTGCCGAGAGCTTGGCTGCCGCGCAAGAAGCCATGCGCTCGGCCGAAGCTGACCTGCACCGGGCGGAGGCGGCGCGCGCCGCAGGCATGACCACCGACGTGGACGTGCTTTCGATCCGCGTGCACATGGCGGCCGTCAACGAGCAGCTGATCCGCCGCGCTGCGGACCTCGATGTGGCCCGCGCCGCGCTGAATGAGATCCTCGGGCTGCCGCTCGACAGGCGAATCGACCTCGCCTCACGGTTCGAACCGCTCGATTTGCCCGATCTCGATCTGCGAGATTACGAGCGCCAGGCCGTAGACAACCGCCCAGAAACACGCGAGTCGCGCCTGGCCGCCTCGCTCGCCCGCGCGCGGGCTGATTCGGCCCGCGCCCCGCTGTTCCCGCAGGTGGCAGTTCGGGCTGCCTGGGAGGCCAACCGCCGCCGCTTCTGGAGCGGCACGGGCACTAACTGGCTGGCCGTGGTCTCGCTCAAGTGGAATCTGTTCAACGGCTTCGCCGATAAGGCTCGCATCCGCGAAGCAAGCCACGTGCTGCGGCGGGCCGAGGCCGAACAGGAACGTGTCGGTTCCGGCGTGCGCCTCCAGGTGCGGCGCGCGTGGGCTGATCTGCGCGCCGCCCAGCAGCGCATCGAAGTCGCCAGAGCCGCCGTGGCTGAAGCCGAGGAGAGCCTGCGCATCACACGGAACCGTTACGAGGTCGGGCTGAGCGACGTCACCGATCTGCTGCGTGCCCAGGCTGCATTACTCGAAACCAAAACCAGATTTCTCGCCGCTGTACACGACCAGCGCATTGCCGCCGCCATGCTGGAGTATGCCGCAGGCACCTTGAACCCGGATTCGGAGGTCCTTAACTGATATGCAGACCCGACTGATTATCCTCGTCGTTGCCATCGTGATGCTGGTTGCCTGCCGGAACGAATCGCCTAGCAAAACAGCGGCCGCTCACGCGCCTTCTGTTGCCGTAAACGTGGTGCCCGCCGTCTCCAGAGAATGGCCTAATCTTTATGAGGCCACCGGCACAGTGCGCGCCCGAACCGCCGCCGTCCTCTCTGCGAAGGTGATGAGCTACGTCCGGGAGGTTCGGGTCAGCGAGGGCGACCGCGTGCGTGCCGGCCAGTTGCTTATCGCATTGGACGCCCGTGACCTGGAAGCGAACCGCCTGCGCGCCGAAGCGGGTCTGGAGGAAGCGCGGGCTGCCCTCCCCGAGGCCGAGAACGTTATTGCCGCCGCCAAGGCGCAACTGGAGCTCGCCAGGCTGACGCACGGCCGCATGAGCGACATGTTCGAGAAGAAGTCCATTTCCAACCAGGAGTACGATGAGAGCGTTGCGCGCCTGGGATCCGCGCTTGCCAACTACGAGGTGGCGCTCTCGAAGAGCCGGCAGGTGAAAGCGCGGATCGCCCAGGCCGAGCAGGCGTTCAGCGAGGCTGTGGTCGCTCGCAGCTACTCGCAGATCACGGCGCCTTTCGACGGCGTGGTGACGCAACGCTCGGTGGATCCCGGCTCGTTGGCAACGCCCGGCGCGCCGCTGCTCATTGTGGAACGCGAGGGCGCCTTTCGGCTGGAGGTCCAGGTGGAGGAGTCGCTGCTGGGCTCCATATGGCCGGGCCTTCCCGTCAAGGTCGCGCTTGACGCCCTGGAGCAGCCCGTAGCCGCGCGCGTCAGCGAGATCGTGCCGGCCGTCGACCCCGACTCCCGCAGCTACACCGTGAAGATCAGCCTGCCGCCCTCGCCGCTGGTACGCTCGGGCATGTTCGGTCGCGCTGCTTTCCCGCGCGGATCGCGCCGTGTTCTGACTGTGCCCGCAGGCGCGATCATTCAGCGCGGCCAGCTCCAGTCCGTAATGGTGGCCGATAACGGAGTAGCACGCATGCGCTTGGTAACCACTGGCCAGCTCCGCGACTCCCAAGTCGAGGTCTTCTCTGGGCTCACCGAGGGGGAAACTCTGATCTACCCGGTGCCTGTTGGCCTGACTGACGGCACGCTGGTGAAGGTGCGGCCGTGAACGCTCAGCTCGGTCTCGCCGGCAAGTTCGCCCGGATTTGGATCTCTTCCAAGCTCACGCCGCTGATGATCGTCGGCTCGCTGTTGACCGGCGGCTTCGCCGTTTGGAGGCTGCCGCGCGAGGAGGAGCCTCAGATCATCGTTCCCATGATCGACGTCTTCGTCCAGATGCCCGGAGCCTCGGCGCGTGAGGTGGAGGAACGCGTCACCAAGCCGATGGAGAAGCTGCTTTGGGAGATTCCAGGGGTCGAGTATATCTACTCCACATCCAGCCCTGGGATGTCCCTGGCAATCGTGCGCTTCCTGGTCGGACAGAACGAGGAAGAAAGCATCGTGCGGCTGAACCAGAAGCTTCACGCGAACATGGACCTGATGCCCCCGGGGGTCATCGGTCCGCTCGTAAAGCCCCGCTCCATCGACGACGTACCCATTCTGGCCCTTACGCTCTCGAGCAAGCGCTACGGCGATTTCGAACTGCGCTCGCTGGCTGCCCAGGTGCACGACGCCATCAAGCAGGTGCCCGATGTTTCTGCTGTTTCCATCATCGGCGGGCAGCGGCGTGAGGTGCAGGTAACGCTTGACCAACTGCGGCTGGCATCGTACAACCTCACCCCGCTCCAGGTAGCAGACGCCATCGGTGTCTCCAACCGGCGCCTGCCCTCAGGCCAATTCGCCAGTGCCAACCGCCAGTTCCTGGTTGAAACAGGCGAGTTTCTGCGCACCGCTGAGGACGTGCGCAATGTGGTGGTGGGTGTAACGAACAACCGGCCTATCTTCCTCCGACAGGTCGCTGAAGTCGCGGATGGCGGAGAGGAACCCTTGCAGTATGTGCGTTACTCGTCCGGCGGCAGCTTCGACCCGGCCGTCACAATCGCGGTGTCGAAGCGAAAGGGCACGAACGCCGTCACGGTCGCAGAAAACGTGCTGCGCCGCGTGGAGCCGCTCAAGGGGAATGTCATCCCTTCCGACGTCCATCTGGCCATCACGCGCCACTATGGCGAAACCGCCTTGGAGAAATCGAACGAGCTGCTCTTCCACATGATGATCGCGGTGGTTTCGGTCACCATCCTGATCGGCATCACCCTGGGACTGCGGGAATCGGCCATCGTCTTCATTGCCATCCCGGTGACACTCGCGCTCACCTTGGCCGTCTTCTATCTCTGCGGTTACACGCTGAACCGCATTACGCTGTTCGCCCTGATCTTCTCCATTGGCATCCTGGTGGATGACGCGATTGTGGTGGTGGAGAACATCGTGCGTCACTGGCGCATGCCCGGCAACCTCGAGCGCCCTCCGCACGAGGTGGCCATTGAGGCGGTGGACGAAGTAGGTAACCCCACAATCCTCGCCACCCTCGCAGTGGTGGCCGCCATCCTGCCCATGGCATTTGTGGGCGGGCTGATGGGACCTTACATGAAACCCATCCCCGTGGGCGCCACCGCGGCCATGCTGTTTTCGCTGATCGTGGCCTTCATGGTGACTCCCTGGGCCGCGGTGCGCAGTCTCAAGTCCGGCGCCGGCCGCCAGAGCGGCGTGCAGGAAGACGGTTTGACGCGCCTTTACCGGCGCGTCATGGGTCCCCTGCTGCACCAGCCACCAATACGTTGGGCGTTTCTCGCTGGAGTCATCTTCCTGCTGGCGGGATCGATGTCACTGATCTATATCGGCTTCGTCAAGGTGAAGATGCTGCCCTTCGATAACAAGAGCGAGTTCCAGGTGATTGTGGATATGCCGAACGGCACGCCGCTTGAGCAAACCGCGCGCGTTATCGAGGCGCTGGCCGTCGAGATATTGAATCAGCCGGAGGTTACTGATGTGCAGACCTACGCCGGCACCGCGTCCCCTTACAACTTCAATGGGCTGGTGCGCCACTACTACCTGCGCAGCGGCACCCATGTGGGTGATATCCAGGTAAACCTCAAGCCCAAGCACGACCGCAAAGCGCAGAGCCACGACATCGCCAAAGCTGTGCGCAACCGCCTAGCGCCGATTGCCCAACGCTATGGCGCGCGCATCAAGGTGGCCGAGGTGCCCCCAGGCCCGCCTGTTCTTCAGACCTTGGTGGCTGAGGTTTACGGCCCGGAGCAGGAAGGCCAGATTGCCCTGGCCCGCAAGATCCGAGATCTCTTCAAGAACACCAGCGGGATCGTGGACGTGGACTGGTACGTGGAGGATGAGCAGATTAAGCACCGTCTGCTGGTTGACAAGAAGAAGGCCGCCCTACACGGCATTTCCGAGGAGGACATTGCCCGCACCATGGCGCTGGTCTCAGGCGGCCACCGCGTCGGCCTTCTTCACGCCGAGCAAGCTCGTGAAGACGTGGCCATCACGGTGCGGCTCGACCGCGCTTCACGCAGCGACCTGGTGCATATCCGCGCGCTCAAAGTGAAGGGCCGCACTGGACGCTCCGTAGCCCTGGGCGAACTGGTGCGTTTCGAAGAGGAGGTGATTGAAAAGAGTATCTATCACAAGAACCTGAAGCCGGTCACCTACGTCACCGCCGACGTGGCCGGTGTCATGGAGAGCCCGGTCTACGCCATCTTGAAGCTGGGGCCTCAGATCGGCGCCATCAAGGCGCCGGAGGGCTACGCCATCGAGCAGTACACCGCACGCCAGCCCTTTGACACCGGGTACTACGCCATCAAATGGGATGGCGAGTGGCACATTACCTATGAAGTCTTCCGCGACCTCGGCTTGGCTTTCGCCGCCGTGCTGGTCCTGATCTACGGGCTGGTGGTGGGTTGGTTCCAGTCTTTCATTACACCGTTGGTAATCATGGTCGCCATTCCGTTCTCGCTGGTGGGTATTATGCCGGCCCACGGGATTTTGGGAGCGTTCTTCACCGCAACGTCTATGATCGGGTTCATCGCGGGAGCCGGCATCGTGGTGCGTAATTCCATCATCCTGGTGGACTTCATCGAGTTGCGCCTTAAGGAAGGGATGCCGCTGGATCAAGCCGTCATTGATGCCGGTGCAGTGCGCTTCCGGCCAATGTTGCTGACCGCCTCAGCTGTGGTGGTGGGGGCCGTCGTGATTCTGTTCGATCCCATCTTCCAGGGACTGGCCATCGCCCTGATGGCCGGTGAGATCGCCTCGCTGGTGCTGTCGCGTATGACCGTCCCGATCGTTTACTACATGGTCAATTGCAGGAGGGAAAAAGCATGTCAATCGAGCGTTGTCTCCGTTTAATAGCAGGGATGTTCGTCATGGGTACAGTGGCGTTGGGCCACTTCCTCCACCCGGGATGGTTCCTGTTCACCGCCTTCGTGGGAGTGAATCTGTTCCAGTCGGCATTCACCAACTGGTGCCCCATGATGACGGTGTTGCGCAAGCTGGGCTGCGCGCGATAAGGGCAGCGACTGCTGGATATCCGTGGACTTGCTTACCGCGGCAGTTCGATCTTCTCAGGTTTGGCAAACTCGCCTGTCATTTTCGGAGGCAGGCGCCACACAGCCGTCCCCTCGCGGTTGGTGAAGTAGAGATAGGAGACGGATGGCTTCTTCGTATCGCCGTCGGCCCAGAGAGCGTAGAAGTCAGGGTGTGCGTTAACCGGCTTGCGGGCGTACGTGTGATTGCGCTCTTTGGCGGCTGTCAGTTTCCGGACACGCTTCCAGCTACGCCCCTGATCGTTGCTGGTCCACATCACCATGTCGCCGCCTGTAGTGTACGGCTGCGGGCCCGGATTTGTCGGCGCAATCACGCGCCAAGTCCCGTCGGGTTCGATCCACAGGGCACCGAAGTCGTAGTTGTGGTCGGAGCGGGTAAACTCGCGGATCTCCCAGTTCTTGCCCGTCCAGCGCGCGGTGTACCAGATGCGCGGATCGTTTTTCGGACCGGACTCGTAGCCGCCGCTCGTGAGGTACAGAATCACCGGATGGCCGTCCTGCCCGAAGGCAACTTCCTTTAGATACACGAGCCGCTTCTCGGCCCGATAGTCATGTACCAGCGCCGGATTTTGCGCCTGGCGCAGGGGAATTTCCAGTTTCCTGCCGTCAACTGTCTTCCAGGTTTTTCCCATGTCGGTTGTCTCGACGTAGTAGAGATTGGTCCTTGTGTTGAGGCCGACAGGCAGCGGGTGGAGGTTGAATACGCTTGCGGTGCGGCCGTTTGCGTGGGCGGTAATCTGATAATGGCCAAGCTCCGCACGCGCCAGCAATTGCGGTTTCGTCCAATCGCGGCCATCCACGCTCGTGTTCCAATACAGGCTCCGCCCCTTGTCCTCATAAAGCGTCTGGAGGAACAAGAAGCCTTTCCCGGGATGGTACCAGGGATGGCCGTAGGAAAAATTCGTCGTGGTGATCAACTCGAAGTCGCGGATGTCGTAAGGCTTCCGGCTGCGGTGAATGTAGGACGGCCGGGAGGTGCCGTGGGCATTCGAGAAGATCCAGATGTATCCCTTATCATCGATTGCCATTACAGGGTTGTCGTGCGGGTCGTTCGTCTTCTTGTTCAGCAGTACAGTCGGCCGGGGCACCATTCGTGTCTTGTGATCGTAGTAGGAGACCATATGCAGGAGCTCCTGTTTGCCGGGAACCGTGCCCCCGTAACAAAAGAAGGTCTTGTCGACCTCTTTCACATAGATCGCAATCGGCGATTGCTGCTGCGGGTAGGTTGCGAACCCCCCGCTGTACTTGTAGACATACTCATCCTGCGAGGGTTGGTTGTAATACCAGATGCCGATATATCCGTCGGCTGTTGCCGGCTGGGCCTGAGCGCCGACGAGCGCCGCCTGACCCATCATCACGACGAGAGAAGCCAGAAGGTGTTTCATGATCAGATCCGAGTTAGAAGAAGAGCCTCAGAGCAAACCGCACCTGGCGTTCGTCGGCTCGTGCGCTTGTCACCTCTGTAAATCCGTTCAATGAACGGATCGTGCCATCGTTATTCATCACCATGCTGGACGCGTTCGCCCCAGGATTGTTGAAGTGCGGGGTGTTGGTGGCATTGAAAGCTTCCGCGCGGAATTGCAGATGGAAGCGCTCGGTCAGAGCGAACGTGCGAAACACTCCGAGATCGAGGTTGACAAGGCCAGGTCCGCGGAGAATGTTCAGACCGGCAGTGCCGAAGCGAACGTCGGTGACAGGGCGGAACGCCAGCGGATCGAAGTAGGACTGGCCCGGACCTGTGTTGCCGAACACCTTTACATCGGGCTTGGCCAGGTCCGCGACCTGGCTGTTGCCCGGGGCGTTCAGGGACGTGCCTGACGAGGTGACAGTGAATGGAGTGCCGCTGTATGCACTGAAGATGCCGTTGACCTGCCAGCCGCCCGCGAGCATCGACGCGAGGCCCGATTGCATCCACCGCTTGCCGCGTCCGAAGGGCAGCTCATACACACTGTAGAGGCGGAGATTATGGGTGCGATCAAAGCCTAGCACGGAACGGTTACGGTTCAGTACTTCCGCGGCGTTGAAGAAAAGACCGCTATCGTTGTTTTCACCGAACCCTATCGCTTTGCTGAATGTATAGGCGAGCCCGAAGCTGAAGCCGCCAACGAACCGCCGGTCCACCTGCACCTGCAAAGAATCGTAGGTGGAGGTATAGGCAGGCTCGTGCAGCGTCGTCGCGACGTTGCGGCCGAAGAGGCTGAAATAGGGACGTCCGGCAGCTCCCCTTCCGGGAGTCGAGGCGTTCAGGTCGCGGCGATTGGTGAGACGAATACTCCGCGACCCAACATACGCAGCCTGTGCTGTAAGGCCGCGGCCAAGCTCATGCTGAAGCGTGAAGTTGAAGGACTGTACGTATCCGCGCCGGAAGTTCTCTTCGATCGTGATGGTAGTGACGGAGGGCGGAAGCAGGAGCACGCCCGAACTGATGTCAGGAAGCTGAGGCAGGGGAATGCCATCGGCGTGCCGCCCTGCCGGAGAGAAGGTATTTGGGGCGGGCACGGATTGTTCGATGACAGTTGGATACGAGCTGCGGAGCGGAATCGCAAGCGGGAAAGGATCGATGCTGATTCCGTATCCCGTACGCAGTACCGTCTTGTTCGTCAGGCGGTAGGACAACCCGAATCTTGGGGCGAAAAGCTTCTTGCTGACCTTGACGCCCGTGTCGGTCGGCGTGCTTCCCATGCCGCCGATCAGCATTTCGTTGGTGGTCCAGTCGTATCTCTCCACTCCGCGCGTATCGCGGGTGACCATCGGATAGTACTCCCATCGCAGGCCCAGATTCAGAGTGAGGTTCCGGCTCACCTGCCAGCGGTCGCGAAAGTAGAAGCCCATGTTGTAGAGGCGCGTGCGCATTTCCTCGCTCGTTGGGATGCTCTTGCCCATCGAGCTCGGAAGGCCTAACAGGAAAGCGGCGAGCGAATTGAACTGGTTCGGCGCCGGGCCGCCATTCAGCGCGGTGACGCCGCCGCTGTAGCTGAAGCCTCCGCGCGGCCCGAAAGTCCCGGCGGGTTGATAGTGATTCATGTGCTGGCGGGCGATCTCACCGCCCCAGCGGAGGTTATGCTTGCCCAGAGTCAGGCTGGCGTTGGCCGAGTACTGAAACTGTCTGTCCGTCCGGAATCGAGGGCTCGAGTTGATATAGCCTCCCATCCCCTCGTAGCTGTTCACCTGAAAGCCCGGAAAGCCGCTTTCGCGTTCGGTAGGTCCGTTGGTGCCAGGAATTTTCAGGACATCCAAACCGATGTTCTGCCCGTAGAACTCGTCGTGGCCGTACTGCCCCTGCTGAGTGAAGCCGAAATGCCCGTCGATCAGAAAGGTTGGCGTGAAGATGTGCGTGCCGCCGAAGGTGAAGCTGTGGACGGTGCCTGTGTCCCGGCCCGGGAAGGTCGACGCCACGCCGCGCCCGCCAGCCTGACCCAAGGCCGCCGGATCGTAGGTTTCGTACTGAAAGAGCGCATAGCGGCCGAAGAGGGTCGTGTTTGAGCCGACGTTCCAGTTCAGTTTACCGTCGTAGTTGTCCCGATCAATTCGAAGCGGCGTCGCGAGAAAGAGATTCTGAGCGAAGCGGTCGAAGTTTGGTTCGGGCACCAGTCCCAGAATGTACTGGCTGATGGAATCCAGACGGGACGCCGGAATGACCCCGTTGGGAAACGCCTGACGTCCGGTGCCATTGGCGGCTCCGGTCGCCGGATCATAGATCAGGCTTGGAATATCGCTGAAATCACCGGTACGGTGGCGCATCGTTGGAATTGTCGCGAAGCGGCTGAAGGTCTGCCGCTGCCGCATTCCCTCGTAGCTCGTGAAGAAAAAGAGGCGGTTCTTGAGAATAGGGCCGCCAAAGGTGCCGCCGAACTGGTTGATGATGTTCTTGGGCAGAGTGCTGCGATCTGTATTGAAGACGTTCCGGGCTCGTAGCCGGCTGTTAGTGTGGTAATCGAAGGCGCTGCCGTGATATTCATTCGTCCCGCTCTTCGTTTCCACGCTGACGATGGCGCCCGCCGCCAAGCCTTGTTCGGCATCGTAACTGTTGGTGACGACGTTCACCGATCCGATCGATTCGAGGGGCGGTACGTACGCGGTGAGGTGCGGCAGCCAGAGGTAGGTGTTGCTGGCTCCATCCACTCGAGTGTTGTTATTGCTGTTGCTCGTTCCATTTACGTTGGCTACCAGGGATCCGGCCGGATTCCCTGCGATCGAGTTCGAATCGGCTGGAGGAGTGACACCCGGCACCAGGCCGAGGAGCGACTGGAAGTTGCGGTAGCCACCTACAGGAAGGTTGTTAACGTCTTGGCTGGTCAGCTCTTTCCGGACGTCGGCGCGGTCGGTTTGAAGTCCTCCTATCACGTCTGTCACGACGACCGTTTGTGTCGTCTCGCCGAGCTGCAGCATCACGTCAACGCGGACGACTTCGTTTGAGCCGACGACGATGCCTGAACGCTGGTACGTCTGAAAACCGCTCGCGCTGCACTCGATACGGTATGCGCCGGATTGAACGTTGGAGAAAAGGTATTGGCCCTGGGCATTCGTTATGCCCTCCTGTGATACGCCCGTTCGCTCATTTACGAGGCGGACCGTCACGCCGGGGACGGCCGCGCTTGACGGGTCAGTAATGTTACCGACGAGCGAACCATAGAGAACTTGCCCCTGGACGGGAAGAGTAAAAACGAAAACGCCAAGAAGGGCAGCCGCCAGGCAGGCGATGAGGAATTTGAGAGACGACACGGTACCCCCTGATGCAATGAGTTCCTGAGGGAGTATCGTATGGATTCGTCGGCCCGCGGCAGTAGCTTGGGGTCTGTTACGTAGCTGTTACATAGCAAATTCAATTAGATACGGGGATCTTCCGAAAAGCGACCGCCTTTGCGCGCTTCACCTGATTCCCCTCGGTTACGGCTGAGATCACCGCCTCGAAAAACCGCGGCCGCCCGGCATCCCGCCACTGCGACTCGAATTCTTCCAGGCTCACAGGTGATGTCAAAAAGGTAGCGAGGGAAGCGGTCTGAAGGCCAATCAGCAAAACCAAGGTGGAATCGGGAGCATGGCCCGGAAGGACAGCAACGTGACCGTACTGTTCTCGAATCGCGGGATTGTTCGGATCTGCCTTGCCGGTAAAGAGCGAAGGCTCGCCGTCCTGGGGGGCGCGGTTTCCCACTTGCGCGTTGCCGGGTAGGAGATAGAAGTTGAGGCGATTCACGTACTGGTCCAGCGCGGCATTCGTCGGCGGCATGCCCAGGAAGATCAGATTCTCGTTCCCGTATTGATCGAGGGAAAGGCTGGCTGTAGGGCTCACTTCCAGCGGGACGCCGCGGCCTGAAAGAAACCGGGTGAGCTGGATGGCGGCGGAGGTGTCGCTCGCGACCGAGTAGGATTGCGAAAGCTGCGGCGGGCCGAAGCGCGCGACCAACGGAGCGAGGTTCGGAGAGTCTTTCCAGCCGTCCGGGTGGTTGTTGGTGACGTCCCGGACTCGCAGGCGATTCCATCGATAGAAGACCGGGATGGGGTAGACTACCCGAGTTAAGCGTCCTGGGCGAAGCATCGCGCGCCACAATTCGGGCAGGGAGGTCGCCTTCTCTGATGCTTCGAGCCTTTCTCGGAGGGTGCGGTTTTCGATGAAGATCGCCACAGTCGTAATTGCCAGTGCGATCGTTGCCGTAGGGAGCAGCCAGTGCCTCAGCTGCGCGAAGGCGCGTGCTTCTCGAGAGGCTACCGGCAGAATCTCCAGACGGTGGGTTCCTGGAGGGATCACCAGACGATACGGAAACTGAGGATCGGCTTCGGCGTGCTCTTTCAGTTTTTGCCGGAGACGGGAGATGTGGACGCGGACGGTCGCATCGATTTTGGGATCAAAGTCCTGGCGCTTGCCGAAGACGTCAACGCCAATGGCGTATTCGGTGACTGGTTCATCGCGATGCTCCCATAAATAAAGGAGGAGTTTGCGCAGCGCCGGGGCTTTTGCGAAAGCCGGGCTCGCAATCACCGATTCCACCAGTTCCGCTTTCTCACGAGGCGGCACGGCCTCGCAAGCTTCTTTCGTTCCAACCGCCATGGCTAACCGATTCTAACGGAATCCGCCATCGGACAGGCGTCCGCCCCAGCGGACGTGCCACGACATGGAATGGGGGGATTCCCCACGGTGGACAACCAGACCGC
>JADGHK010000024.1 GCA_019686145.1 Bryobacteraceae bacterium
CCCTTGTCGGTAAGCGGGTGGTTGAAGAGCATGTCGAGCACCTTAAAGGGCAGGGTGCCGATGTTTGCGCCCGCCTTCGCCGCTTCCACGACATGCAGCGGGGACCGCAAGGAAGCGGCCAGGATCTGTGTGGGGAAGCCGTAGTTCCGGTAGATGGTCACGATATCCCGAATGAGATTCATGCCCTCCGTGCCGATGTCATCCAGCCTCCCAACGAAGGGGCTGATGATGTAGGCTCCTGCCTTCGCCGCCAGCAGGGCCTGGCCCGGAGTAAAGCAAAGCGTGACGTTGACGCGAATTCCCTCTTTGCTGAGAGTGGACGTGGCTTTAATGCCGTCTCTCGTCAAAGGCAGCTTGACGACAATGTTCCTGTGGATCCTGGCGAGCTGCCGCGCCTCACGAAGCATCTCGTCAGCGGTGGTAGAGACCACCTCCGCGCTGATGTCGCCATCGACGATCCCAGCAATCTTGGCGACCTGCTCCTCGATCGGGCGTCCTTCCTTCGCAATGAGCGAAGGATTCGTCGTCACTCCGTCGATAATGCCCCATTCGACGCCCCGCTTTATTTCGTCGAGGTTGGCTGTGTCCAGAAAGAGTTTCACTGTCGTTCTCCCATTCGCTGCGTCAGTCAGTGTGGCTTAGGATCACCCTGTTGGCAAGCAACCCGACGCCTTCAATCTCGACTTCGATGGTCGACCCGGCAGACATCGGGCCAACGCCCGGCGGCGTCCCGGTAGCGATCAGATCGCCCGGTTCAAGCGTCATGAATGCCGATACATAGGCGATTATATCAGGCAACGGAAACAGCATATCCGTTACAGGAGCGTTTTGCTTCACCACGCCGTCGAGGCGCGTTACCACCCGTAAGGACGCCAGATCCACTTCCGATGCAAGAACCATGCACGGACCGGCGGGACAAAATGTGTCGTGCCCTTTGCCGCGGGTCCACTGGCCGTCCTTCTTCTGCAGGTCCCGCGCGGTCACGTCGTTGACGCACGTGTATCCGAGCACGAACTTCATGGCATCCTCCGCCTTCACGTTGCGTGCTCTCGCACCGATGATCACGCCGAGTTCGCCTTCGAAATCAAGCCGCTGGGAAGCTTTTGGATAGACGATGCAGTCGCCGGAAGCGATAAGCGATGAGGGAGGTTTCAGAAAGATCAGCGGCTCGGAGGGCACTTCGTTGCCGAGCTCCTTAGCATGCTCCCGATAGTTGCGGCCAACGCAGACGATCTTTGTAGGCGAGCAAGGCGGCAGCAGGCGAACCTCGGCGAGAGAAAATTGCTTTCCGGTCAATCTTCCGGCCGGGCCGTCCGTCTCGCGGATCTCCTGCCCGTCCAGAATTCCATAGCAAACAGCAGGACTGGCGTCGGAAACCATCGGGGCGATGCTGCGATCAAGACTGAAGCGGACGTATCTTGTCATTCGTGTTTTCGTCCTTTGAGAAATCCAGCAGGAGCTGGCGGCGCGAGAAGTAAAGCCGCTTTACGAGGTTATCTTTGCGGGTGCTGTGGCCAAGAATCCGCCCGCCGAAACGGCGGACCATCTCAGCCGCCAGTATCTGCTCCGGGTCGGGCGAATCGATCGGCGGACCGCCTGTCTCACGAATCCAGCTCTCGGTTGCAGCGTTCAACATCTGCTCAATTCCGGCATCCGCGGAAACCCATCGTCCACGCCTCAGAAAGGCCTTCCGGCGGGCAATACTGATCAGAACTCCCATCGATTCTAGATCATTGTAAGGGGATGGCGGCGAGTCCTGCATCCGCCATAGACCGCGGGCGGTCTATGGTAGTAGAGTAATGCGAGTGTTTCGGCGACCCGAGCCTGAGAATGATGAAGAAGCCGTCCGCAAGCTGATTGCCGAGATCGACGAGCTCGACAAGGCGAGGAATGCCGTCTTCCGCAGAATCTGGCTGGTGGTCCTGCTCGTGTTTCCGCTGGCGATCCTGTTATTCGTTATGGTCGCGCTTCTGAAACGCTGACCGCCCGCGTTTACTTCCGCGCGGGAGCGGCCTTTGCTTCCGTCGCAGGCACCGGCGCAGCGGGTGCTGCGGGTTCCGCTTTCACGAGCCCCAAAGCCTTTCGTAGCTCTGCATCGATGCGGTCGCGGATATCGGGATTGTCTTTGAGGAACTGACGGGCGTTCTCGCGGCCTTGGCCGATTCGCTCCCCTTTGTAGCTAAACCACGAACCGCTCTTCTCGATGATGTTATGAAGCGCGCCCAAGTCCAGGAGATCGCCCTCCCGGCTGATGCCTTCGCCGTAGATGATGTCGAATTCGGCTTCGCGGAACGGGGGAGCCAGCTTGTTCTTGACGATCTTTACTTTCGTACGGCTGCCCGTCACGGCGTCGCCATCCTTGATCGCCGCAATCCGGCGAATATCGGCGCGAATGGATGAGTAAAATTTCAGCGCCCGGCCGCCCGTTGTCGTCTCCGGGCTCCCGAACATGACGCCGATCTTTTCGCGGATCTGGTTGATGAAAATCAGACAGGTATTCGACTTGGAGACGTGCCCGGTGAGCTTTCGCATCGCCTGGGACATCAGACGCGCCTGGACGCCGACAAAGCTATCGCCCATCTCGCCGTCGAGCTCCGCCTTCGGCACAAGCGCGGCAACCGAATCCACCACCAGCACATCAATGGACCCCGAGGTGATGAGCGCCGAGGTAATCTCGAGCGCCTGCTCGGCAAAGTCCGGCTGAGAAACCAGCAGATTATCGACATCGACTCCCAGCTTCCGGGCGTAAATGGGATCGAGTGCGTGCTCGACGTCGATAAACGCAGCCATCCCGCCCAGCCGCTGGGCTTCGGCGATTACCTGTAACGCAACAGTTGTCTTACCGGACGACTCCGGACCGAAGATTTCCACGATCCGGCCCCGCGGGAAACCGCCCACACCCAGGGCGTAGTCAAGCGATATGGATCCCGACGAGATAACACTCACCGGAACCACCGCTTCGCTCGATCCGAGCCGAACAATTGAGCCTTTTCCGAACTGTTTCTCGATCTGGCTCAGAGTGGCCCCGAGCACACGGGCTCTCTCTTTTTCGTCAATCGGCATGCACGCTCTTCCCGGAGAGGAATTTGGCTGAAACCGTGATTATAGCGCGCCCGCGAGACTACATCCGCGGGGCGTAGTAGCCTTTCCGGGCTCGAACGATCATATTTTTGCGGTCCTTCACCCTCACGCTCACCGGGTGATACAGACCATCCGTCTTGAGCGGGTTCGGGCGGTAGAAAACGTTGTACTGATGCCGCAGCTCGTTCGCGATGTTTTCAAAAGATTGGGCCAGATCTTCAATCTTGAAGGGGAAGATTGCAAGCCCGCCTGTTTCGGACGCCAGATACCGGAGCACCTTATCGCCGTCTGAATCAATACGGCTGATATTGGTGGAGATTGTGTAGATGACGACGTCGGCTTTGTGGGCCATTTCGAGAGCCTGGTCGCGGCTGTAGCGGCTTTGGTTGTCGTCGCCATCGCTCAGGATGACCATGGCGCGGCGGAATTTGTGCCGCGGCTGATCCTGCATCAGCTTATCCCGGCAAGCGAAGTAGATCGCATCATAGAGCGAGGTTCCGCCGCCGGGGCGGAGATCGCGCACAGTCTTGGCAAGAAGCTCGACATCGTCAGTGAGATCTGCCACCAGCTCCGCCGAGGTGTCAAAGCTCACAATCACGGCTTTGTCGTGGCGCGGTCTGATGATGCTGTTGATGAACTCGATCGCCGCCTCCTGCTCGAACTTGAACCTGTCGCGGATGCTGTTACTTGTGTCAATCAGAATCGCAAGGCGCAGGGGGAGGTCCGTCTCGGCCGTGAATTCCAGTATCTGCTGCGGTTTCTTGTCCTCGATAATCTCGAAGTCGTCCTTAGTAAGATTGGTGACAAAGCGGCCCTTCTTGTCAGAAACTGTGAACAAGAGGTTGACGCGAGTTACGTCCAGAACGATCCGGTTTGGATCCTGTTCCTCATTCACCGGAACAGGCTTTTGTGCGGGTTGCTGAGCCACCAGGGCTCCGATGGCAATCAGCAGGCCGAGGCAAAGGAAATACTTCTTCATAGCGCCCTTGCCATCGATTATAGCGCCCGATCCTCTGATTCAAGGGTATGTAGTAAATCTTTGAATTCCGGCGGCAGGGCAGCCTCAATCGTGATCTGCTCGCCTGTGGAAGGCTGCGCGAAACGGATGCGCCAGGCATGGAGGAAGAACCGTGTCAGGGCGGGCAGTCCTTCCACCTTCGCCGGAGCCCCATACAGCCGATCGCCGACAATGGGATGGCCGATGCTGGACAAATGCACACGGATCTGATGCGTCCGTCCTGTGCCAATGGTCACTTCCAGGTATGTGAATGCCCGGTAGCGCCGGAGCACCCGGTAGTCGGTCTGCGCCGAGCGTCCCCTCCCGAGCTTTACTGTCATTCGCGTGCGCCGCACGGGATCCCGCGCAATGGGAGCTGTGATTCGCCTGGTGTCCCCGGCGACGGAGCCGTGCACCAGCGCCAGATACGTTTTTTCGACCCGGCGCTCGGCAAATTGAACGGCCAGATGACGATGGGCGGCATCGTTGCGGGCGACCAGGAGGACGCCGCTGGTCTGCCGATCGAGGCGGTGCACGATACCCGGGCGCAGCTCCCCCGCCACGCCTGACAGGCTCCCGTACCTATACAACAGGGCGTTGACGAGCGTGCCGGTGTGCCGCCCTGCCCCCGCGTGGACCACCATTCCGGCAGGCTTGTTGACCGCAATCACATCCGCGTCCTCGTACAGGATCTCGACGGGCAGGGCCTCCGGCGTCGCGCGAAGCGGCGGGAGCTCGCCGGGTTCAAAGTGAATCGTCTCACTGCCCCGGAGCAGAAGGGAGGGTTTCGTTTCAACCCGTTCGTTCAAGCGGACCCGGCCCGCGCGGATCCACTCCTGCAATCGGGAGCGACTGTACTGCGGCAGGCGCTGCTGCAGGAAATGGTCCAGCCGTTTGCCCGCATCGGCCTGCTCTGAATGAAGGAGCATCTCCCCGTTATATATTCGTAAGGTGATCCGAAGTGCAATTGTTCCTGTTGCCGGCCATGGCACCCGTCTCCTTCCAGCCACCAAGTCTCAGCCCAAGGAGATGCTTCCCGTCGCCCGGAAGCCAATCGTTCAATACGTGGTGGAGGAGCTTGTTTCGAACGGCATTGATCAGATTCTCTTCGTCACCGGAAGGAACAAAACCTCGATTGAGAACCACTTTGACACGGACCCCGAGCTGGTACGAACACTGAGCGCGACCAACAAGAAGGATCTCCTTCAGGAGGTTCAGTTCGACGAACAGGTCGCCAACTTCTTCTATACGCGGCAGAGGATGCAGCGCGGGCTGGGCGACGCCATTCTGTGCGGGCGCAATTTCGCCAAGGAACAGCCGTTTGTGGTGGCGCTCGGAGACTCGATCCTGGGAATCAATGCACAGTCGAAGGTCGTCTCGCATCTGACCGAAGTCTTTGAGGAACGGCACGCCAGTTGCGTGATCGCGGTAGAAGAAGTGCCAATGGACCAAACGGTCCATTACGGCGTCGTCGATCCAGCAGAAGGCGATGGAGACTGCTTCCGCGTCCGGAACCTGGTTGAAAAACCCAAGCCGGGCGAGGCTCCGAGCAACCTCGCGATTGCCGGGCGTTACGTCTTTTCTCCGCTGATATTTGACCTGATCGAACAAGTCCAGCCGGATTCGCGGGGCGAGATCCAGCTCACAGACGCAATCCAGACGCTCTGCGAAGAAGGCAAGCGCGTCATTGCCGTGAAGCTGCCCCCAGGGGAGCGCCGCTATGACATCGGCAACTTTCCCAGCTACTTTGAGACATTCGTCGAGTTTGCCCTCGCCGATCCAATCTACGGCCCGCAGTTTCGGTGCTTCCTTGAACGGGTAGCCGGGAAGAAGTGACAAATGAGCAACCGCGTGGTCTTCGGGCTGCTGTTCGGGCTCGTACTGGCCGCGCGGCTGACCCACCGAAGCCTTGTTTGGGTGGAAGAGGCCTATCCTGCCGCTGCCGCCCTGCAACTGATTCAAGGCTCTGAGCTGTACCGCGATCTCTGGTTCGACAAGCCGCCGCTCAGCGCCTGCATCTATTTACTTTGGGGCGCGCACACGGGCTGGCTCCTCCGCCTCGCCGGCGCAGTCTTTGTCACTCTCTCGGCGTGGCTGCTCTACAAGCTCGGAACCTCCCTGTGGGGAGCACGGGAAGGGCTCACGGCCGCAGTATTACTGGCGTTCTACCTGACCTTCGGAATCCCTTCCGCCGTCATGGCGCTCGCCCCGGACCTCCTGATGCTGGCTCCGCATATCGCTGCTGTCTGGCTGATCGCGGCCGGGCGCCCGTTTTGGAGCGGTCTCGCCTGCGGGATTGCCTTCCTGATCAACACAAAGGCGCTGTACGTCCTTGCGCTGTGCCTCCTTTGGAACCCGGCAGCGGTGCTGGCAATCGCTCTCGGCTTTGCCCTGCCCGTTGGGGCGTCGCTTGGGTATCTGGCCCTGCGAGGATCGCTTGCCGCTTACTGGATGCAGGTCTGGGACTGGGGATTCCTCTACTCCCGGGAGTCGTTCGTTCAAAATCCTGTGACGGAGGGCCTGCGCCGGACCCTGAACTGGACATGGTTCCACGCCACGGCTGCAATCGGCACCGGAATCTTTCTTGCGAAGTGGCGAAAGGACGCGCGGGCGATACGCCTTGGCCTGTGGCTCCTGCTATCGACTGCCAGTGTCGCTCTCGGATCCCGTTTCTTTCCCCGGTATTACTTCCAGTTACTGCCTGCAGTCACGCTGCTGGGCGCACGCGGCTTATTCTTGCTCCCGCACCGCCTTCGAATCGCAGTCCTCGCCCTCCTTCTGATTCCCGTTGCGCGCTTCGGTCCGCGGTATGTCCAGCTGGCTGCCGGCGATACGAACTGGAGCGACCTGGCGATGAGTCAGGATAGCGCAGAGGCTGCGCGGATCATTCTGCAGCATGCCAGTCCAGAGGACACCCTGCTCGTCTGGGGCTACCGGCCGGACGTCTTCGTCCTCACCCGGCTTCGCGCCGGCACACGGTTCCTCGATTCCCAGCCGCTCACCGGCGTGATCGCCGACCGGCACCTCGTTAACTCCGAGCCGTCGGCGCCGGAGCTCGCAGCGAAACATCGCAAGGAGCTTCAGGCAACGGAGCCTACGTGGATCGTCGATGGCCTTGCGGCCTTTAATCCGGATCTTGCCATTACCCGCTACGAGGATTTGCGAGAATGGCTGAACCGCTACTCGGTAGTGGCGCGCACACGCGGAAGCATTATCTATCAGAGACGAATCACTGCCCCTTCCAGCATGCCGGCCGCTTCTCGAGGAACGCAGTGATCCCTTCCTGCGCGTCAGCGGCCAAGGAATTCATCGTCATCACTTCCTTGGCATAGGCATACGCCTTGGGTTCATCCAGATCAATCTGGGCGTAAAAAGCCTGTTTTCCGAGACCGACAGTAAACCGGCTCGCCTCTGCGATCTGCGCCGCGAGCGATCGCGTCTTCTTCTGCAGTTCGGCCGCGGGAACTACGCAATTTACAAGTCCCCATTCCGCGGCGGTTCTGGCATCAATCGGGCGCCCGGTCAACAGCATCTCCATCGCCCTCTTGCGTCCGATCGCGCGGGTGAGCGGGATCATCGGCGTAGTGCAAAAGAGTCCGATCCGCACCCCGGGAGTGGCAAAGGAAGCTTCCTCGCTCGCGATACCGAGGTCGCACGTTGCAACGAGCTGGCATCCCGCCGCCGTCGCGATGCCTTGCACTTCCGCAATTACAGGCTGAGGGATCGACTGGATCAGTTGCATGAGTTCGGAGCAGACATCGAAGATTCGCCGGTAATCGGCAACCGACCGGCCGACCATCTCTGACAGATCGTGACCCGAACAGAACACCTTGCCCGCAGCGGCGATAATGACGCATCGGATTGACGCGTTCTGGCCGATAGAGCGCAGACAGGCGATGAATTCCTCCATGAGGGCAAGCGACAAGGCGTTGCGACGCTGCGGGCGGTTCAGCGTGATCACCCCGATCTGGCCTTCAAGAGTGAACGACAGATTCTGATACTCCATAAGGGCCTCCGTTGACACGGCCAGTTTACGAGAATTTGTTGCATTCAAGCGGGCAGTGGCTGCATAGTGTGGATCATGAAGAAAGTATTGGCCACGCTTGCGCTTATGTCTGCCTCGCTCTTTGCCGCCAACAGTGTTCACGATTTCACTCTGAAGTCGATCGATGGTGCCCCGGCCCGGCTTGCCGATTACAAGGGCAAGGTCCTGCTCATCGTCAACGTTGCAAGCAAATGCGGCTACACACCCCAGTATGCCGGCCTGGAAGCTCTTTACCGGAAGTACAAGGACCAGGGGCTGGTGGTGATCGGTGTGCCAGCCAACAACTTCGGCGGCCAGGAGCCTGGAACGAACGAGGAAATCAAGGAGTTCTGCACTCGCACCTATAATGTGACTTTCCCAATGCTCTCCAAGGTGTCGGTGAAGGGTGCGGATCAGACACCACTCTACGGTTACTTGACACAGCAGATCGGAGGCGACGTGAAGTGGAACTTCACGAAGTTCCTCGTGGGCAAAGACGGGAAAGTGATCGGCCGGTTTGAGCCCGCGGTGAAGCCGGAGTCGCAGGAACTGACGTCTGCAATCGAAAAAGCCCTGAGATGAGACGTCTATAATCGGGTTAGAGGGAAACGGGTCCGCTCTAACCCATATATGGCCAAAATACTTGTCACCGGCGGCGCCGGTTACATCGGTTCCCACACGACTCTGGCGCTGGTTGAGCGCGGCCACGACGTCGTCGTCGTGGACAACCTCTCTCGTGGACACGCCCACAACGTAGATCCGAAACGGCTCTGGCGTATCCACCTCACCGACACTGACGCTCTGGTCCGCCTGATGCGGGCTGAAAAGGTTGACGCGGTGATCCACTTCGCCGCGTACATTGCAGTCGGTGAGTCTACAAGAGAGCCGGAGCTGTATTTCAGCAATAACGTCGGAGGATCCCTGGCGCTCCTGACCGCGATGCAGCAGGCCGGGGTCAAGCGGCTCGTCTTTTCTTCGACGGCGGCCGTTTACGGGATGCCGGAGCGTGTTCCGATCACCGAGGACATGCCCTTCGCGCCCGTAAGCCCTTACGGCGATTCGAAAGTAATGGTCGAGCGGATCTTAGGCTGGCTCGATCAATACCGGGATTTGCGAAGCATTTCGCTCCGTTACTTCAATGCATGCGGCGCGGACCCGCAAGGCAGGCTCGGCGAAGAGCATAACCCGGAGACCCATTTGATCCCGCTTCTGCTGAAAGCCATCGAAACCGGCGTCCCCATGACTGTCTTCGGGGACGATTACGACACACCGGACGGCACGTGCATCCGGGACTACATCCACGTCTCCGATCTGGCCGAGGCACACATCTGCGCCCTCGAATCCCTTTTGAACGGCGGGCCTTCGGATGCCTTTAATGTCGGGACGGGGGCGGGCTATTCGGTGCTGGAGGTAATCCGGGCCGTCGAAGAAGTGACCGGACGCAAGGTGCCGTATGAGATCGGACCCCGCCGTCCGGGCGACGCCGCGGTTCTGGTGGCGAACGCCGACAAACTGCGCACCGTGTTGGGGTGGAGACCGCAATACAGCGATCTTCGTACCATCATCGAGACCGCCTGGGAGTTTGAAAAAAAACGCATCGCGAAGGGACAGTAGTCCCTTCGCTACTTCAGCAGCTTATCGATCTCCGCGGACAATCCCTCCACGGTGAAGAATTTCTTTGTAGCCGCCCCATAGGCGAAGTCATTCCTGATCGTTCCCGCACGGTCGATCACAAAGACATGAGGCAGATCCCTGCGCGATGACTGCGGCGTGATTTTCAAATAGTTGCGCGTTACCTGCCCGCAATCAAAGAGGATGGGTACCGTAGTGCCGCTCTCCTTGATGAATCCTGCCACCGTTTGATTGTTATCGGGCGGATAGGTGACGATAGAGAGCACAGCAACCTTCACGCCGTACTTCTTCTTAATTTCCTCAAACACGGGCGCCACCTCGAGACAGTGCGCGCAGGTTGCGGACATGAAATCGAGCACGACGACCTTGCCGCGGTAATCGAGGATGTCGTAGTGGACGAGATTCGAATCCGGAAGCGCAAAGCTCGGGGCTCGGCGGCCGGAATATTCGCCGGCCGCAAAGACGGAAAGGGCGGTCAGCAGACCCGCCGCTACCATGTTGCGGAATTGCATCTTTTCTAAGGTAGCGCGGAAGCAGGCATCGAAACCAGTTTGCGCAGCGATTCGGTATACGGCGGCCGGGCAACGCCTCGCTCCGTAATAATCGCGGTCACATACCGGCTCGGCGTCACGTCAAATGCCGGATTCTCGACGCTGATCCCGGGCGGCGCGACTTCAACACCGAAGACATGAGTCACCTCGCTCGGCGAACGCTGTTCGATTGGAATCTGATCTCCTGATTCGAGCGTCATATCGAGCGTCGAGATGGGAGCAGCAACATAGAACGGTACGTTATTCTCTTTCGCAAGAACCGCCACGGAATAAGTGCCCACCTTATTGGCCACATCTCCGTTTGCGGCGATCCGGTCCGCGCCAACGACGACGCAGCCGATTCGCCCGCTCTTGAGGAAATGGCCGGCCATGTTGTCGGTGATCAGCGTGGTCGGGATGCCATCCTGCTGCAGTTCCCAGGCCGTAAGCCTGGCGCCCTGGAGGAAGGGCCGGGTTTCGTCGGCGAAGACATCGATGCGTTTGCCCGCCGCGACAGCAGCGCGAATGACGCCCAGGGCTGTTCCATAGCCTGCCGTCGCCAGCGCGCCTGCATTACAGTGAGTCAGCACGGTTTTCCCGTCCGGCACAAGGTCAGCGCCAAAACGGCCGATCGCCTGATTGATCGCGATGTCTTCCTGTTTAATCTGTTGAGCCTCCTTCACCATCCGCTCGCGAATTTCGGAAAGCGGCAGGTGCCGCAAAGAGGCATAGAGGCGCTTCATGCGGTCAATCGCCCAAAACAGGTTGACGGCGGTAGGACGAGTAGCGGCAAGCGTCTCGCAAATCACCTCGACCTGGCCGTCGAGGTCCTCCTCGGAAGCCTTCAGCACACCCAAGGCAACACCCATCGCCGCAGAGACCCCGATCGCCGGGGCGCCCCGTACCACCATAGAACGGATGGCTTCGGCCACCTCGCGGTAGTCCCGGCAGGTAACGTAAACCTCTTCTCGCGGCAGACGGGTCTGGTCAATCATGACGACGCCGTCTTCTGTCCATTGAACTGTTTCAACCATCAGGCGGAGATGTCCTTTCCTTGAAGAAGGAATGCAATGAAGAAAGTCAGATTGTAGGTGGCGTGCATCACGGTCGCCGCAGCAGTCGAACCTGTTTTGTAGCGGGTCCACCCGAAGGCGATCGCAGCAAGCGACAGCAAGAGGATATGCCGCCACGACCACCCGTACTGCGGGCCATGCAGAAAGGCGAACGGCAAGGCAGCGAGCACGATGCCGGCCACGCCGAAGGTCCGCTGGAGCAGCGGCTGAAGGAAGCCGCGGAACGCCAATTCCTCACACAGCGGTCCGAGCGTCGTGGCGAAGATGCCCATCATGAGGATCGAAACGTTATCGCTCAGCAATTCCCGGATGGGCATGTCAATCTGCGGCGTGCGCATCAGAGCGCCTATGATTGCGATGCTGAACGCCACAACCGGCCCGTACAGCAAGCTCGCCGTCATGCCATGCCTCGGGATGACGAACCCCAACGATGACCAGAACGGGCGGCCGTACTTTAGCCTCAGCAGGAGGTATAAGGCGGCGAAAAGAAACCCGTAGCCGAGGAACTGCGGAATCAGAACCTTGACCGCTTTGGGCGGAGCCAGACCGACAATGAGGAAGACTGCGTTCGCAAGGAGCGCCGCGAACAGCAGCGACGGAAGCGCCAGCGCAGCAAAAATCAAAACATCTTCATATCCCCAGAAGGGTTCGCGGGCCGAACGGTCCGCGGAGGGCGCTGGCAGCTGCTCCGAAGGCAGCCCGGCAGCGGGGATGTCGAAGTGTTCATTCGGATGGTGGTTCATTCAACATCAGTGGCCGCGTGCAGCCGCCCGCTCTTACCGGTCCTCAGGACCTTCTCCAGGGCTCGGGCAGTGTGGCTTTTCCGGTTGCCGACGATCTGATCGGGAGGCCCTGCTACGACAATATGGCCGCCCCGTTCTCCGCCTTCCGGCCCCAAGTCAATGATCCAGTCCGCCGCTTTGATGACATCCAGATGATGCTCAATCACGATCACTGTATTTCCCAGATCAACGAGCCGCTGGAGCACATCCAGAAGCTTTCGAACGTCGTCAAAGTGCAAACCCGTTGTCGGCTCATCCAGAATGTACAGGGTCCTTCCTGTCTGCCGGCGGCTCAACTCCTTTGCGAGCTTGATCCGCTGCGCCTCCCCGCCCGACAACGTCGTCGCGGACTGCCCTAAATGGATGTATCCCAAACCGACATCCACCAGCGTCTGCAGCCGTGACTTGATCTGAGGGATATTCTCCAACAGACCCAGAGCCTCCTCCACGGTCGTCTCCAACAGATCGGCGATGGAGCGGCCCTTGTATTTCACCTGAAGCGTCTCGTGATTATAGCGGCTCCCCCGGCAAACGTCGCAGGTGACATAAACGTCCGGGAGAAAGTTCATTTCAATTCGCTTCAGGCCTTCGCCCTGGCACGCTTCGCAGCGCCCACCCTTGACATTGAAGCTGAAGCGGCCGGGTTTATAGCCGCGCTCCCTGGATTCCGGCAGCATCGCGTACAAGTCGCGGATGGCGGTAAAGACGCCGGTATAGGTGGCAGGGTTCGAGCGAGGACTGCGGCCAATTGGCGCCTGATCAATCTCGATCACCTTGTCGATGTGCTCGATCCCCTCGATGGAGTCGTGCGCACCCGGCTCTTCGCGCGAGCCGTACAGTTCGCGAGCCAGCGCCCGGTAAAGGATGTCGTTGACAAGGGTCGACTTGCCGCTCCCGCTCACGCCTGTAACCACCGTCAGCGTGCCTAGCGGAAACTCCACATCGACGCCCTTCAGGTTGTGCTCCTGAGCGCCGCGGACCACCAGTCTTTTCCCGTTGCCGCTGCGCCGTACGCCGGGCTCGGGGATCGTCAGTTCGCCCGACATATAACGGCCGGTAAGCGATTTCGGGTTCGCCTTGATCTCCGCAGGCGATCCGTACGCGACCAGCTCACCTCCAAGGCGGCCGGCTCCCGGACCCAGATCAATCACGTAGTCCGCCCGCTCGATTGTGTCCGAGTCGTGCTCGACGACCAGAACCGTATTGCCCAAATTCCGAAGTCGCAGAAGCGTATCGAGCAGTTTCTCGTTGTCGCGCGGATGGAGGCCGATCGAAGGCTCGTCAAGAACATAGAGGACGCCGCGCAGCTTGGAGCCAATCTGCGT
>JADGHK010000025.1 GCA_019686145.1 Bryobacteraceae bacterium
TGCTGTTGGGAGGCTACGGATGACCATCCTTTGGGTTTCCTTCGCTGTGGCGCTGACCGTCGCAGTCACTATGGCGTATTTCCTTCGAATGGCCGTGCGGCCAGCCCGCGGCTCGTTCGATGCACATTGGCTCGAGAGTTTCCGCCCCTCAAGGTATCGTCCCATGGAACGGCTGCTCGACGACGAAGAATTCGCTTTCCTCAAGTCGCAGCCTGGATTTCATCCATCGATTGCGCAGCGCCTCCGCAAGCAAAGGGTCGCAATATTCCGGCAATATCTCCGCCAGCTGAAGCGTGATTTTCAGAGACTGCAGGAGGCTGGCCGTTTAATGGTCCTCTATTCCGAGGAAGATCGGCCGGATCTGGCGAAGGCTTTGATGCAGCAGGATGTCCGTTTTCGCCGCGCTCTGCTGCAAGTGCACATCCGGCTTGCTCTCTACCGGCTGGGCATCGGGAAAGTGGATGTCAGGGGGCTTGTGGGCGCGCTCGAAACCGTCAGTCATTCGGTGCGGATGCCGGCCCCAAACGCCGCACAAGCCTGGTCCCGAGCCTAAAGGTGCTTTAGAATTTCTTTCGCTTCCGCCCACTGCGGGAATTCGCGTTCCGCGGCCTGAAATTCAGGCGTATGAACGCAGCGCCGCGTGCCTCGGTGCTCCACTGGAAAACGGAGGTGGAGCATCTCATGATAAAGAACATATCTCACGGCGAGCTCTGGCACTTTCGGGCAGTCGAGGAGTTTGCTTATGACAATTGCGTTATGCGACGGGTCATAGTGCCCGAGCGTGCTCCTGGACGGACGGCGGCTCCACCCAAGCAAAGGGCGCGCCATCAATCCATTGAAATGCCGGAGATTTAAATCCTCGAAAATGGCCTCAAGGTCATAGTACTTGCCGCGCGGACTGTCCAGCAGCTTCCGGCCCCGTTGCTGCCGTACAAGATGCAGGCTGCGCCGAACATCCCGGCGGTTCAGATATAAGCGGTAGCGATGGAGGTAGATTCGCGGCACCTCTCGTTTGAAAAGTTTGGAAAGAAGGATCCACGCGAGCGCCTCCATAATCGGGGCGGGAGCTCCTTCCAGCAGGTCGCTGATCCTCACCTCAATCTTCCCGGCTTCCATCCGGATATTGCTGTTTACATTCGCAAAACGGCAGAAGCGGACCGTGACCTCCGGCACGGGTGTCCTCGGCCTGAGTTCCCGGAATACGCGGGCATAGATCTGCTCTGTGGTCTCGAAGAACAGGGCCGTCTGGACTTGCATAGACTAGAGAATTTAGCATATCAAGGGAGTTTGCCGTTCTAGTTTTTGATTTTTCCTGGAGGACTCTTGCGTAGAGCCAAAATCAGCGCTGTGGGGTGCTATACGCCCACGCGGGTGCTGACAAATGAAGATCTTGAGAGGATGGTCGAAACCAGCGATCAATGGATTGTCGAACGAACCGGCATCCGCGAGCGCCGCATCGCTCCGCCTGAGATTGCGACCTCCGATATGGCGGTTGAGGCAGCAAAGGTCGCCTTAGAGCGGCGCGGAATCGAAGCCGCCGAGTTGGACGCCATTCTGGTCTGCACCGTCACGCCGGACATGTTTTTTCCCGCCACCGCTTGCCTGGTCCAGGAGCGCCTTGGAGCCACCCGAGCCTGGGGCTTTGACCTGGTTGCCGCCTGTGCCGGCTTCGTATTTGGGCTGACTACCGCTGCCCACTTCGTGATGTCAGGCATGCACCGGAAAGTGCTGGTGATTGGCTCCGACACGATGTCCCGCATCATCGATTACACGGACCGCAATACCTGCGTCCTCTTCGGTGATGGCGCCGGCGCAATGGTCGTCGAGGCAGCCGAGGACGGCGAGGAAGGCTTTATCTCGTTTCACAACGAAATTGACGGATCCGGAGGGAAATACCTCTTCATGCCTGCCGGCGGAAGCCGGATTCCGGCGAGCCGTGAAACCGTCGAAAAGCGAATGCACTACGTCCATCAGGACGGAGGCCAGGTGTTCAAGTATGCCGTCCGCAAGATGTACGAAAGCTGCGCCACACTGCTTGAGAAGAACGGATATACGCCTTCCGACGTTAGCCTCCTCATCCCGCACCAGGCAAACATTCGAATCATCAGGGCTGCGGCAGAGCGTCTCGGTATCCCCTGCGACCGCGTCATCACCAATATTGACCGCTACGGCAACACCACTGCCGCCACCATCCCGCTTGCCACCAACGACGCTCTTCAAAGCGGAAAGCTGAAAAAGGGGAATCTTGTTGTGTTCGCCGCTGTGGGGGCGGGCTACACGGTGGGCGCGAACCTCTGGCGGTGGGAGTTCTGACAGGCCTTTTTGCCATGAATCTGTTACGCTGTGGTTAACGGGAGGGGCAAGCATGAACAGTTCTCATCCACCGCAACATTCAAATCCGCTTGATGGCCTTAACCAGTGGGACGATTTCGTCGGCTCCCGGTACCGGGCAGACCGAAAGCCGGAAGAGTTCCGCGACTACAGCAGGAATACGCCCCCCGGGGTCCGCGAATTTTACCGTCTGAACCATACGTACCAAACCCGAGAATTCGTTCTTCGGAAGAAGAAGGAGTACATCGGCACGCGGCGTCGGAGCATGACGGTCTGGGAGGCTCTGGAGTATTTAAATACTCTGGTCGATGACAGCGATCCGGATACCGACCTTTCGCAGATCGAGCACAATCTCCAAACCGCCGAAGCCATTCGAGCCGACGGCCATCCACGCTGGATGATCCTCACCGGACTCATCCATGATCTCGGGAAGATCCTATGCCTGTTCGGCGAGCCGCAGTGGGCCGTGGTCGGCGATACATTCCCGGTCGGCTGCGCGTGGTCCGACAAGATCGTGTTCCACGAGTTCTTCCGGGACAACCCGGACTCTCAAGTGCCCGAGTATCAGACGCGCCTGGGAGTCTACGAGGAGAACATTGGGCTCGACAACGTCGACATGTCGTGGGGACACGACGAGTACCTTTACCACATTGTGAAAGACCGTCTCCCGGAACCGGCTCTCTACATGATCCGCTATCACTCGTGCTATCCGATTCATCGGGAAGGCGCCTACGACTACCTGATGAACGACCACGACCGCGAGATGTTTGAGTGGGTCCGGAAGTTCAATCCCTACGACCTCTACTCAAAGTCGCATCACCGTCCGGATCCCGTGAAACTGCGGCCTTACTACGAGGACCTGATCAACGAATATCTGCCCGGCAAGCTCGACTGGTAGTCAGCGTTTACGGGGCCTTGCCCCGTAACGCTCGGCCAGGAACTCGACAATCGAATTCTTAGTTTCGGGCTTTACGGGCGCGCCCCAGCGAATCATCTTGTCGACTTCACGGTCCCATTGTGCGCGCGTGAGCCGCTGCTGCACAATCACGTCGTCTTCGTGGCAGGACAGGCAAGCCCGCCGGAATTCCGGCGGAAAGTCGCCCCTCCCCGACACCGCCGGAGCAGGCTCCTGGCGATCCTTTTCCCTGGCAACGGAAACGCCAATTGTGTGAACGGCATTGTAGAGGTAGCCGGATGGATTCCATTCCTGGACGAATGGCTGGGTGTCCCCTGCGCTATCGGTGGCTCTGGCCATGAGCGTGTAATAGCCGGGGCCCGGAGGGGTCCACTCCATCTCCCATAGCCGCCACGCATAACTCCCCTGCTCTTTTCCGAAACGGGCCGCCTTCCACGTCCGGCCTGCATCCGTCGATACCTCTACCGAGCGAACCGGATCCTTTCCCGACCACGCAACGCCGCGGATCCGAGCAGCGCCGGGCCCGAGGACACTGCCCTCGCGAGGGCTTGCAATGATCGACTTCACACGCAGGCTGGTCACCGGCTCCATCGAAGCAGCATCGACACTGGATCCAGGCATAACTGCATTTCGAGGATGGCGATACGCGGATTTCATAAAGAAACCCTCGAACTCCTGCGGAAGCACATTGATCCGCCGGACCCATTTCGTCCAGCAGTCGCCTGCCCAGCCGGGTACAACGAGGCGGAGGGGATAGCCGTGCTCCAATGGGAGAGGACGCCCGTTCATTGAGAGCGCAAGCAGCGTATCGCGATGGAGGGCACGGTTCAGCGGAAGGGCGCGTTGAAAGTCAGGCATCTTGCCGACCGGCACATCCGCTCCGTCAAAGACCACCTCCCGAGCCGAATCCTTCAGACCCGCCAGCTTCAATACATCGGCCAGCCGGACCCCACGCCAGCGCGCATTCCCAACCGCTCCATACTCCCATTGCAGCCCCGGCATGGACGGTTCGTACAAACCGCGCCCATTCCCGGCGCACTCGAGCACGGCGACCACCTCAATTTGAGGCAGTTTCTCCAGATCGGCCATCGTAAGGCTGACCTGCTTCTGCACCTCACCCTGAATGTCCAGGCGCCACTCTTGCAGCTCTACCTTCGGGATGTAATGATGGCTGCGGACGAAAAACCGCTCGATTGGCGTGATCCACGTGCTGAATCCGTCCAGCGGCATTTCCAGATCAAGCGGCCGGACGGATCGTACGATCATCCCCTGTTTTGCCGTTTCAGCCGCGCCGGTGGGTAAGGATCCGGCGCCCAGCGCCGCAAGCAGTGAAAAAAAGCGGCGCCGATTAAAGGAAAAAAGA
This sequence comes from Bryobacteraceae bacterium, assembly GCA_019686145.1. Lineage (GTDB taxonomy): Bacteria > Acidobacteriota > Terriglobia > Bryobacterales > Bryobacteraceae > JADGHK01. The sequence goes on from JADGHK010000025.1 coordinate 4,611, forward strand.
GAACTCTCAACGTCCCCAGTAGTATTCGTAATTCTTGATCGCCCCATCTCGTATTTCTACTTCATCGCTCTGTGCCGGCAACCCGTTTTTCACGAGCCGCAATTTCCGCATCCCCACAGGCAGGCGCAAAACGGCCGGAGTCACCTGATTCTGCAATTTCCCGTCGATATAAATCGACGCGCCTTCCGGAACGGTTCGGATGACAAGAGTCCCGGCCAGCATTTCCAAACCAACCACCACGTAGGTGTCCTGAGGAACGTTGAAAATCTTAAGCGCCTCGCGGTACCCCTTCAGCCTCGCAATGACCGTATGGCGCCCCTCCTGCATGGGGACAGCGCATGGAGTGATGCAGGTCAGTTCCGGATTGTTGTCAATAATCAATGTGGCGCCGGAAGGGGTCGTGGTGATCTGAACCATGTGGTCGAGCGAGCCGCCGGTCGTCGCAGGCGTCACTTCGGCGGGCTCGGCTGTCCGGCTGGCAGATGCGGCAGACCGCGGCGGCGGCGCCTCCTCTGTGGCGTCGTGGTTGTCCTGCTCCGGTTCCTCGGGCGGTGGCGATTCAGGCTCATCTTGTAGCCGGGCAATCTCGGCAGCCGCATTTTGCGGCTCGCCCAGGGCGCCCGCCAGGTTCCCTGCAGGCGCAGTCGGCTTCGACGGTACCGAGGCTCGGTTGGGCTCGGTTATGCCGGACGAGGCGTTGTCTTCCCGGACCAGACCAGGAATTGCGAAGATGACAGCCAGCGCGACGAACCCGGCGCCCGCTCCGATCAGCAGGCCGTTGCGAAGCGACCTCTTGTGAGGCGCCGGGAGCTCGACCGGATCCAGAGAGGGCTCCGTGATCACCGGCGCATCCGTCACAGCAACCGTAGCCATCGTCTGACTTCGGCCCGGAGGGAGAGGCTGCCACCCCTTGGCAGTGTCACAAGCGGCGTAGAGAGCTTGTATGAACGAGGAGCAGGTTGGATATCTCTTATCGGGATCCTTTGAGAGCGCCCGCCGCAGGACGGTCTCGAAGGTGGCATTCAGCGTGGGGTTCAAACGCTGCGGAGCGATGGGCTCCTCCCGGACGATGCGGTAAACCAGGCCGGCGAGCGAGTCGGCGACAAACGGCTTCTCGCCGGTAAGAATCTCATAGGCGATAACGGCGAGCGCGAATTGATCCGCCCGGCCATCGATGGGATGCCCCTGGATCTGCTCGGGCGACATGTAACTCGGGGTGCCGGTCATCGCGCCGGTATGCGTCATCTGCTGGGAGACGATGCGGGCGACGCCGAAGTCCGTGATCTTCGCCGTTCCATCCTCGTCAATCATGATGTTTGCCGGCTTGATGTCCCGGTGAACGATTCCCCGGCGATGCGCATAATCAAGCGCAGCGGCAGTCTGACGGAGAATGTCGAGCAGGGTCTTGCGGTCGGGGAGCTGGTCCGACGTAATCAGCTTCTCGAGCGTCGGACCATTGACGAATTCCATGAAGACGAAGACCATTCCGTCTTCTTCAGCGACGTCATAGATGGTGACGATACCCGGGTGAGAAAGCGCGCCCGCCGATTGTGCTTCGCGAAGAAGGCGCTCGCGAAGCCGCTCCCGTTCTCCCGGATCCGTCCAGTCGCTGAAACGGATGGTCTTGATCGCTACAGTGCGTCCGATCGCGGGGTCTTCGGCGCGGTACACGACGCCCATCGCGCCACGCCCCAATTCTCCGGCGATTTTGTACCGCCCCACCTGCTCCAGCACTGCGTTGCGATTATAGCACCCGGCTTTCGGGGCCTTGGACGAACCTAAAACAAAAAGACGGCCTCTTGTACTCTATTGATCGCAGAACGCGCCGCTACTTCTTGCCGCCGAGACCGGGCACGATGCTCTGCGCAAAGAAGTTCTGCACCTTGGCTTCGTTTCGAGCCACCTCATAGTAGGCAGCCTTGAGGAGCTGGTCCTTGCGATTGAGCAACTGCTCGCGCACGCTCTGCCGCACTCGAGGGTCATTCAGCTCTCGCTGACCCGCGGGCTCCTTCGAAATGACCTTGAGGATCCGGTAACCTTCCTGCGTCTTGATCGGACGCGAGCACTGGCCAGGCTGAAGAGACATCACCAGCTTGCGCAATTCCGCGTTGGCCTGCTCAAGCTGAGATTCGCTGATAAAGCCGAGGTCGCCGCCATTTGGAGCCGTGTTCGGATCCTCAGAATAGTTTTGAGCCAGAAGGGCAAAATCTTCGCCCTGCTGGATGCGCCCGGCGATCATCTGAATCTTCTTCTGCGCCTGTTCGTCATTCTGCGCCTTGTCGTTCTTCAGGTTCCGAACATTCGGGTCGGGGTGGGGCGTAACAAGGATCTGCGCCAGATGAACCTGCGCCTCAGCGAGATTGAACGCCGCCTTATTAGCGTTGTAGAACTCGGTGATGTCCTTGTCCGTGATGTTGATGTGAGATGTAATCTCTTTATTCATCAACTTCTGGATGCTCAGCTCCCGCCGGAGCTGCGCCTTGAGGTCATCGACGGTCATCTTACGGGCGTCGAGCTGCTTCTGGAACTCCTCCTGCGTGTACGGAGCTTTCATTTCATTGAACTTTGCTTCCACATCGGAGTCCGTGGCCATCAGGCCAAGCTTCTCGGCCCGCTGCAGCATCACCTCGTTGTCAATGAGGATCCGGAGCACCTCCAGCTTCTGGATGAGCACTTGGTCATCACTCGGACGGTTCGCCTGGGAGTAGAACTGGAGCCGGTACTGCTTCTCCAATTCTTCGTACGTAATCGGCCGGTTATTCACCAACGCGGCCACATTGGCCGGTGGCGACTTCTTACAGGACGAGAATGGGGTCAGGCAGGCCGCCAGGGCAAGGAAGACACTGAAAGATCGCATGCGCTTACATCCTATTCTAAGCGAAGGGAGGCACCGGAATCTCAAGCACTTGGGCGGGGATCCGGACATTCGAGGCTGATTCAGGAAAGGAAAGCTTTCACCGCGTCCAGATCCTGCGCCTCTCCAAACCTGATCCCCTTGACGCCAGGGTCGATGCTGCGGAGCAAGCCGGTCAAAACGCCTCCCGCGCCCACCTCGACGAAGCGGGTCACGCCGAGCGAAATCAATTTGCGAATGGACGAGGTCCAGTGCACCGGGTTGGGCACCTGCTCGTAAAGACCTTGCCTCGCCTCACAGCCCGTTCGCACCTCGGCGGCCTTCCAGTTGTTGATGAGCGGATAGGCGAGGTCCCGAAACTCGGTTGCCTCCAAATCCTGACGCAGACGCTCCTGTGCGGGCTTCATCAGCGGACAGTGGAAGGGCGCGCTCACCGGCAGCACAACAGTCCGCCGGACGCCGGCAGCCTTGGCAAGCTCCATTGCGCGTTCGACCGCCCCCTTGTGGCCGGCAATCACAATCTGGTCGGGTGAATTAAGATTGGCCGCCGTTACAACTTCGCCTTGGGCAGCTTCGGCGAGGATCCTTTCGAGAACGCCGTCCGGCACCTTCAGGAGCGCCGCCATTGCGCCGACCCCCGCCGGAACCGCCTCCTGCATGTAGCGGCCGCGCTTCCGGACCAGACGAACGGCGTCGGTAAACTCCAGCGAGCCGGCAGCCACCAGCGCCGAGTATTCCCCAAGGCTATGGCCGGCAACATAGTCCGGCGCAAAGCCGTGTTCCCGGAGCACGGCAATCGCTGCAGTGGAAACTGTGAGCAGGGCGGACTGCGTGTTCTCCGTCTTCTTCAGCTCCTCTTCAGGTCCCTCGAAACAAAGCTTCGAGAGCGGAAAGCCTAGGGCTTCATCGGCTTGATTGAAGATTCGAGCAGCGGCCGGCCACGTCTCAGCCAACGTTTTCCCCATACCGGCGTACTGCGAGCCTTGGCCGGGGAAAAGAAATGCAACTTTGGACATAAAGTTTGATTGTAAGCTGTGGAGAGAGGCCGACGCCTTATTTCCGGGCGGGGTAACCTTTCAGCCCGTTACAATCATCTTATTTCGTTGGCGGGAGAACTTCGTGCGGCTATCCGAAATTTGTGTAAAGCGCCCAGTTTTTGCGTTCATGCTCATCATGTTCCTGGTCGTGCTGGGCGTGTTCAGCTTCCTCGATCTGGGCGTTGACCTGTTCCCCAAGAGCGACCCGGCAAACGTTTACGTTCGGTTCCAGCTTCCGGGCGCAAGTCCGGCCGAGGTGACTTCTCAGGTTGTACTGCCCCTCGAAGAGGCAATCGCCTCGATTAGCGGCATTGACGAAATGCGGGCCGTCGTCACCGAAGGTGGCGGCTTTATCTCGGTGACCTTCGTTCTGGAGCGGGACATCGGGGAAGCTGCGGAGGATGTCCGCGAGAAGGTCAGCGGAGCGATGCGCAATCTTCCGCCGAATTTGCTTCCGCCCGTGATTCAGAAAGCGGATCCGGACAGCGATCCAGTAATCACGATCGCAGTGAGCGGGGACCGGTCCGTACGCGAACTGACCGAAATCGCCGACAAGCAGATCCGCCGGGCGCTCGAGACGGTCGACGGCGTCGGCGGCGTGGACATCAATGGCGGGCAAAAGCGCCAGATCAACATCTTCATGGACCTCAACAAGCTGAACGCCTATAACCTGACGGCTCAGGATGTTGAGAATGCAGTCCAGACGGAAAATGTTGAATCACCGGGTGGCCGCATCGTTCGGGGAGTCAGCGAACTCGGAGTCCGGACACTCGGAAGAGTCGAGAACGTAGCCGAATTTAACAACATCATCATCAAGAATGTCGGCGGCTCCCCCATCCGGATCAAGGACATCGGCTACGCCGAAGACGGCGTGGCGGAGCGCCGGACGTTCGCCTACTACCTGAACAAGCCAGCCGTCCTTCTCGAAGTTCGACGGCAGACCGGTACAAACACGGTAAGAGTTGTTGAGTCGATCCAGCAGCGATTGAAGACTCTTGAGTCCGAGCTCCCGGCGGGAATCAAGCTTGCGGTAGTCAAGGAGCAGGCGACTTACATTAAGAAGTCCGTGGAGGCTCTCGAAGAGCACCTGGTTTTGGGAAGCCTGCTCGCCTCGTTGATCGTGCTGCTGTTCCTGCGCGACTGGCGCGCTGTCGTCATCAGCTCCATCGCCATCCCCACGTCGATTATCACAACCTTCACGCTCCTGCGGATGATGGATTTCACATTGAACTCCATGACGCTGCTGGGGCTTACGCTGGCGGTCGGAATCGTGATCGACGACGCGATCATCGTTCTCGAGAATATTTACCGGTTCATGGAGCGCGAGGACGTGCCGCCGATGCAGGCGGCGATCGACGCAACCAAGGAAATCGCGCTGGCGGTGGTCGCGACCACGCTATCCCTGGTCATTATCTTCGTGCCCATCGCCTTCATGTCCGGCTATGCGAGACGGTACCTGAACGAGTTCGGCTGGACCATGGCGATGTCGATCATGGTTTCGATGCTGGTGGCCTTTACGCTGACGCCGACGCTCGCGGCGCGCATGCTGAAACGCAAGGGACACGGTGGCGGCGGAGGGCATCACGAGCATCACGATTCCTGGCTTGAGCGCGCCTACGGCAGAACGCTTGCATGGTCCCTTGACCATCGCTGGGCGATCATCGCCGTCTGTCTGATCACCTTCGGCTCAACTTTCATCCTTTATCGATACATCGGGCGTGACTGGATGCCCCAGGAGGACCAGAGCGAACTGGGCGTCTGGCTGGAGCTTCCGGAGGGTTCATCCCTGGAAGCGAATGAACGGTTAACCCTTGAGGTAGCCCGCAAGCTCGCGGCGATTCCGGGTGTGAGGGCTGTGGTGCCGGGAACCTCCGGGTTCCTGGACCGCGTAACCATGTCTTTCACCACGGTTCTGCTCGACCCGCCGGAGAAGCGCGCCAGCATTGCAGAAATGGGGCAAAAGGTCCGGGCTGTTCTTCGAGACTACGCCACCGCCCGCCCGCGCGTGACCTTCCCGAACGCGCTCGGCGGCCGTGACACATTCTCCCCGATCCGCGCTATGCTCCTCGGCCCTGATATGGAGAAGCTCGTCGAGCTTGCACGCGAGGCGAGCGCTGCGATGATGAAGGAGCCCTCGCTTGCCGACGTCAAAGCCAATCTCAACCTGAGCAATCCGGAATTACAGGTGGTCATCAACCGGCCGCTTGCCTCTGACCTCGGGGTCCGTGTCTCAGACGTCGCCCGCGCCGTCCGGCTCCTTATGTCCGGCGAGGACCAGATCTCGACGTTCAAGGAACTCTCCGAACAGTACCCCGTCACCATGCGCCTGCTCCCCGGCCAGCGTGACGATCCGAACTCCCTCAGCAGGCTCCTCGTTCCGTCCGCCAAGCTAGGGTTGATCCGCCTCGATTCGATTGCACGGCTCGAGCGCGGGCTTGGTCCCAGCCGTATCGATCGTGTCAGCCGGCAGTTCTCGGTCGGCATCTATGGCAACGTGGCTCCCGGGCATTCTTTGGGAGAGGCCGCGGCCGCAACACAGGCTATTATCGACCGGATGGGTCTTCCGCCCGGATACCGGCTGATGTTCTCGGGTCAGGTAAAAATCCTGGAGGAAACGACCGGGAACATGCTGCTGGCCTTCGCCTTGGCCTCGATCTTCATGTACATGGTCCTTGCGGCTCAGTTCGAGAGCCTCGTGCATCCATTCCTGATCCTCCTCACGCTCCCGCTGTCGATTCCCTTCGCGCTCGTTTCGCTCATCGCCACCGGCCGGTCGCTCAACCTCTTCAGTGCGCTGGGTGTACTTCTGCTGTTGGGCATCGTGAAGAAGAACGGAATTCTCCAAATCGATTACATGAATCGCCTTATCGCGGACGGGATGCCGCTTCGGAAGGCGATTCTCGAAGCGAACCGGGTGCGGTTGCGGCCGATCCTGATGACTACGCTTTCGATCGTGGCGGGACTGATCCCCACAGCGCTCGGAATCGGCGCTGGCGCTGGACAGCGGTCGGCCATTGCCGTTACTATTATCGGTGGACAGACACTGTGCCTCCTCCTGACACTACTCGTAGTGCCAGTGGGCTACTCGATCATCGAAGACTTGAAGGCAAAACTCTCGTCCCGTCAAGTCGCACGCCATGAGGCACAGGCCGGAGCTCTTGGCGATTAGGCACTGACTCCGCAAAAATTACGTCCCTGAGTTCCTGGCGCTTGCCGGTAAGGCATGTGCCGGGATCTCTTGTCCTTAAGAAGTAGGCCTCTAAGAATATTTACGATTCCGGCACATCCTTTGGAGGCCTAGTTGCGTCTGAATGAGTACAAGGAGGGGATGACGATGGCGATCGTCACCAAACCACAGAACAAATTTGAATCGAAAGGATACGTTCACTGTCCCATTTGCACACACACAGTCGAAGCTCAGGTCGTCGTAGCCGGGCGCACCGCGCGAGTGAAGCCGGGGCAGAAATGTCCCCGCTGTTCGTCCACGCTCGATGCCGCCTACGTCCTGCGACTCGAGCGAGCTGCGTAATCAGAGAGCGGCGATTCGCAAATCGTTGCACTTTCTGCGGCTCTCTGCTCTACTAGAATCGAGGACCCCATGAAAAGGAAGAAAACGGACGACCCGGAGCGGTTGGTTCCGAGCGAGCTGTTGGAAAAGGCCAAGAGTTCGCTTGAGACGGACAGGCTCAACCGCCGGACGAAATGCATCGTCTGCGGCGGCGAGTGTGCCCCGATCTCATCCGAACCACTCTGCTGGGTGTGCCGCCGGCTGAAAATCAGCGCATGGCGGGACGCCGAGAACCAGATGTCCGTTCAGGAGTAGCTGATTCGTCCTAATCCGTTACGCATTCAAAATGGGTACGTCTACGCCCAGACCTTCAGCTCTCGCTCTTTCGTAAACATACGCCGCTGCCGCTACGTCCTGAACGGCCAGCCCCACCGATTTGAACACTGTGATGTCGTCCGGGCCGCGCACCCGCGGCTCGGATGACGCCAATACCTTCTCCAGCGGAACTACCTTTTCTTGCCAGTCATTGTCGCTCAACCCGAGCAGCAGGTCTCCTGCCTCGATGCGCGCCTGTTCTACCGAATCAACCACAATTTCACGCGCACGGAAGAGGAGATCTGGCGGCAGCTCCCGGCGCGCGGGATTGTTGGAGCCCATCGCGTTGATGTGGGTCCCCGGCGCGATCCACCGCGATTCGAGAACCGGCTCCTTTGCATACGTCACCGTAACGACGACAGAGGCATCACGCACCGCAGCTTCTGCGGATTCGACGGGAGTGACGGGAATCTTCAGCTTTTCAGACATCTGCTCGGCAAAGCTGTTTCGCTTGTTCGCCGAGCGGCTCCAGACGCGAACCTGGCGAATGGGCCGCACCGCGCATACGGCTTCTACCTGAGTCCGGGCTTGAAATCCGCTGCCGATGATTCCGAGCGTGTCGGCGTCGGGCGCAGCAAGGAGGTCTGTCGCAAGACCGCTCGCCGCGCCGGTACGAATCTGGCCGAGATGATCTGCTTCGATGAAAGCGAGGGGGCGTGCCGTCGCAGCCTCGTACA
>JADGHK010000026.1 GCA_019686145.1 Bryobacteraceae bacterium
CGGTAGCGGGCAACCAGACGGGCACTGAATCCGCTCGCTGTAAAGACAACGATGGCTGCCGCGTTTGCGGCCCGAGCCGCCCGGTAGGCCGCGTCCGCAACAATCTCAGCCTGCGTTGGATTGGATCGATGGGGCGGATCTTTGAATCCCTGCCGGCGGACCGAATTTTCCACTTCCCGGGCGATGCGCTCCATCATGCGGCCCGCCTCCACTGGATACTTGCCCGCGGAGGTCTCCGCCGATAGCATCACTGCGTCCGTGCCGTCATAGATGGCATTGGCCACGTCGCTGACTTCCGCCCTCGTGGGGTAAGGATGCTCGATCATCGACTCGAGCATCTGCGTCGCGGTGATGACGAACTTGCCGTGAACCCGGGCGCGCTCGATGATCGACTTCTGGATGAACGGCACGCGCTCGAGCGCCATTTCGACGCCCAAATCGCCCCGCGCCACCATTACTCCGTCGGATTCCTCCAGAATCTCGTCAAGATTTTGCCAGGCTTCGGGCTTCTCAATCTTCGCCACAATCGGCAAATGCGCGTCTTTTTCTTCCAGATACAGGCGCAGCCGCAGGACATCGTTGGGTTTGCGGACGAAGGAAAGCGCCACGAAGTCGATGCCCGCCTCCAAACCGGCCTGCAGGTCCACCATATCCTTTCGGGTCAGAGACGGGGTACTCACCTGAACGCCCGGCAGATTGATTCCCTTGCGGTCTCCCACCCATCCGCCGGAGACGACACGGCAACGAGCGCTCACGCCATCGCTCGAAAGCACCTGAAGTTCCACGCTGCCGTCGGCGAGAAGGACGCGGTCACCCTCCCGCACGTCGTTTGCAAAGTCTGAGTAACTCGTGGACGCCCGCTTCGAATTGCCGAGCGCGTCTTCGACCGTGATGACAAATTCCGAACCCGTTTCGAGGTACGCCTTCCCGCCTTCGAACTTCCCTAAGCGAATCTTAGGCCCCTGCAAATCCAAGAGGATGCCGATATGCGCGTTGAGTTCGTCCGAGAGCTGCCGCACCATGCGGATCCGCCGGACATGATCCTCCGGCGTGCCGTGAGACGCGTTGAGCCTGAAAACGTCAACGCCGGCTTCAAAAAGCTGACGGATGATTTCTGGAGAGTCACTGGTCGGGCCGAGCGTGGCGACGATTTTCGTGTTCGACATGATGGGGGATTTAATTCCATTATGCCTTGTCGCGTATGACAGCAATGTGACCGTAACGGAAACTGCACTCCCTTCGGGGAGGTGTAAAGCGCAGCGTGTACCGAAGCGCTATTTTTTGGCATACTGGTAATCGCTCTGGCTTACCCTCCGCCAACAGGCGGCATGAATATTCTCGGTCCTTCGCGACACGCTCGGCTCAACGAAGCGGTAGGAGTAGTGTTTCTGTTCGCGGGCATCGCATTGATGCTTGCGCTCGTCTCCTATCACCCCGACGATCCGTCGTTCAATACGGCTGCGCTGGAGTCTGCGCGCCCGCAGAACATCGTCGGCCGCGTCGGAGCTCACGTCGCCGATCTGGCCCTCCAGATCCTCGGCCTCGGCGCCTTCGTTCTGCCCGTTCTGTTCACCGTGCTGGCCTGGAAGTGGGTGCGCTCCCGGCCGATCGAGGCTCCGTTCATAAAAGTCGCGGGCTCCCTGAGCCTCCTGGCCTTCCTCTCTGCGGCGCTCTCCCTCGGTCCGGACTTCCGGCCGTTCGGCGGTGTGCTGCCGGCAGGGGGACTGATCGGTGTGCTTCTGGCCGATTCCCTGGTGGACTCGATGAATCCGGTCGGAGCCGCCCTGTTTACGGGAACCTGCCTGATCCTGTCGCTCTACCTTGTCTCTGCCTTCTCCGTTGCCCGGGCAGCGAGCTGGCTTGAAGGACCGCTGTCGCGCGTAAGGGACTTCCGGGACCGCTGGCGGGAACGCTCCCGTGAGCGAGCCGCGAAGAAGGCTGAAAAGAAGGCTGCAAAAGCAGCCCGGAAGAAGAAGGCGGAGGCTCCCCAGGAGCCTGATACTCCGGAAGTGCAGGAGCAAGACAAGGATCTGGTCATACCGCCGATTCGCCTGGAAGGCGACGACGCCCCTCCATGGGAGGAAGCGCCCGAGCCTCCGGTCGAAGAGATTCCGATTCGCACGATCGAAGACGCCGAGCCTCCGGCGCGCGTCCCGGCCCTGCAGCCTCCCGCGCCGATCTCCATCGCCACGCGGAAACCCGAACCTCCGGCGCGAGGGCGGCAGCGCGTGGTATACGACCTGCCTCCTACGGACATGCTGAATGAGCCGCCCGCGAGGAACGCGTATGACAGCCAGGAGCTCAAGGAGATTGCCGCCCGCATCAAGGCGAAGTTCGAGGAGTTCAACGTCTTCGGCTCGGTCGTGCAGATTAACCCCGGACCGGTTGTCACGACCTTTGAATTCAAGCCCGAGGCGGGAATTAAATACAGCCGCATAACGACGCTTACCGAGGATCTCTGCCTTGGCCTCCAGGCCGAGTCGATTCTGATCGAGCGCATTCCGGGGAAGCCGACCGTTGGCATTGAAGTGCCGAACTCGAAGATGGAGGTCATCAGTCTCCGGCAAATCCTCGAGTCCGACGAATTCCGCAACTCGCCCTCGCGGCTGACGATCTCGCTCGGCAAGGACATCAATGGGCGCATCAAGGTCGCGACGCTCGAGACCATGCCGCACCTGCTGATCGCGGGTTCGACGGGATCGGGCAAGAGCGTGATGCTGAACACGCTCATCATGTCGATCCTCTACAAATCGACACCGGACGAGGTGCGCATGATCATGGTGGACCCCAAGCGCCTCGAAATGGGCCTTTACGAAGGGATTCCTCACCTGCTGACTCCAGTCATCACGGATCCGAAGAAGGCCACCAATGCCTTGCGGAATGCGGTTCTGGAGATGGAGCGGCGGCTGAAGCTGCTGGCGTCGCAGGGGGTCCGGAACATCGATCAGTTCAACAAGAAAGTAAGAGCTCTCCAGAACGAGCCGCGGCATTTGTTTGAGGAGGACGGCGAATTACAGGAAAACGAGGAACTGCGGCCGCTGCCCTACATCCTGATCATCATCGATGAGCTGGCGGATCTGATGATGCTCGAACGCGCTGGCGTCGAAGAGAGCGTGACGCGCCTGGCTCAGATGGCTCGCGCCGTCGGGATGCATCTCGTCCTGGCGACCCAGCGCCCGAGCGTCGATGTGATCACCGGCCTGATTAAAGCCAACTTTCCGGCGCGCATCAGCTTCCGCGTGGCCACCCGCGTGGACTCGCGGACGGTGCTGGATACCATGGGCGCGGAGCACTTGCTCGGCCGCGGCGACATGCTCTTCCTGCCGCCCGGCTCCTCCCGTCTGGTACGCGTCCACGGCGCCTTCGTCACGGAAAGCGAAATCAACCGTGTGGTTGACTTCTGGAAGCAGCAGGCGCAGCCGGATTACGACCAGAGTTTCCTTGCGGCGCCGCCTTCAGAAGATGAGAATGCGGAAGCAGGCGAGTTCGACGGCGAAGAGGATCCGCTGTATCAGGACGCCGTTCGTGTGGTCCTGGAGATGGGCAAGGCCTCAACGTCGATCCTGCAGCGCCGTCTGCGGCTGGGATACGGCCGCGCTGCCCGCATTCTCGATATGATGCAACGGGAAGGAATCATCGGGCCGCCAGACGGGTCCAGGCCGCGCGAGGTTCTGAAGCGGCCGGACTGGCTCGAAGAAGTGGAGAACCAGCTACGGTAGGGCCGTCCGGGCCTTGACCACCTGTTCGCCCGTAATCCAGCCGTCCTGAATCTGCACGATGCGGTTCCCATACTCGGCGTTGCGCTCCGAGTGCGTAACTTGAACGATGGTCGTTCCCGCCTCGTTCAGCTTCAGGAACATTTCCATGATCTCCTTGCCCTGACTCGAGTGGAGGTTGCCAGTCGGCTCGTCGGCAAGGATCACTTTCGGATTGGCGATCATAGCGCGGGCGATGGCCACCAACTGCTGCTGCCCGCCGGAAAGCTGGCTCGGATAGAGGTCTTTTTTGCCAACGATGTTGAAGCGGTCCAGCACGTCGCAGACGATGCTCTCGCGGTCGCTCTTCTTCACGTTGCGGTAGGACAGCGGGATCTCCAGATTCTCATACACGGTCAGGTCGTCGAGCAGGTGGTAGCTCTGGAAAACGAAGCCGATGTGCTTCTTGTAGAGCTCGGAACGCTCCTTCTTGTTCAGCTTGTGGACGGGCTGATCCAGGAAGTAGTACTCGCCGGACCAGGCCATGTCGTGCATGCCCATGACATGCAGCAGCGTGCTCTTGCCCGCGCCGGAAGGCCCCATGATCGAAACAAATTCCCCCTCCTTGATTTCCAGGTTGACGCGCCGCAACACGAAGGTTTTGGTCGGACCGTGCTGGTAAAACTTCTCAATATTGCGGAGGGTGATCATAAAACGGCATTATAGCCGCCCGGCGACCGCCGCTGAACGGCTCCTCGACTTTACGCAGTTCGAGCGCCACCCGCAACCTGTTGCCAGGAAAGGACCAACGGACGCAGGCGGTGTCCGCTTGCGGGACAAGCCCGACCCGAATCCGGACAGGCAGACGTTTTGCGGCGAGTGACGGATTCCGCGGGAGGCGCGCTTGCCGCTCCTTCTCAAACAGGGTAACTTGAAGTGTTTACGATATGGCTACAAATACTCCCATTACAGTTGCTCACGGGGATGGTATTGGTCCCGAGATCATGGATGCCACGCTGCATATCCTGAAAGAGGCCGGCGCGCGCATCGACATTGAGACGATCGAAATTGGTGAAAAAGTTTATCTGCGCGGCAACCCCACAGGCATAGAGCCGAGCGCCTGGGAGTCCTTGCGGCGCACCAAGGTGTTTCTGAAGGCCCCAATCACGACGCCGCAGGGCGGCGGCTATAAGAGCCTGAACGTTACGACGCGCAAGACCCTTGGCCTCTATGCAAACGTTCGCCCCTGCGTGGCCTACCATCCCTACGTCGACACCCTCCATCCAAACATGGATGTGGTGATCGTCCGGGAGAATGAGGAGGATCTGTACGCTGGTATCGAACACCGCCAGACGGACGAGGTGTATCAGTGCTTGAAGCTGATTACGCGTCCGGGGTGCGAGCGCATTGTCCGGTATGCCTTCGAGTACGCCAGGGCCTACAACCGCAAGAAGGTGACCTGCTTCACGAAGGACAACATCATGAAGTTCACCGATGGCCTGTTCCACAAGGTCTTCGATGAAATCGCAGCGGAATATCCGGACATCGAGAACGAGCACTGGATTGTGGACATCGGCGCGGCCAAGCTCGCCGACACGCCGGAAGCGTTTGACGTGGTCGTTATGCCCAACCTCTATGGCGATATTCTGTCCGACGTGGCGGCGCAGATCGCCGGCTCGGTCGGGCTGGCAGGATCCGCCAATATCGGCGCGGGCTACGCGATGTTCGAAGCGATTCACGGGTCCGCTCCGCGGCGTGCGAATCAGAATCTGGCGAATCCTTCGGGCCTCCTCCTCGGCGCGGTCATGATGCTTGTGCACATCAATCAGCCGGACATCGCTGAGCGCGTCCACAATGCGTGGCTCAAGACGATCGAAGACGGCATCCATACCTACGACATCTACGCGGAGGGTAAGAGCAAGCAGAAGGTCGGCACGAAAGAGTTCGCGCAGGCGGTTGTCGCAAGACTCGGGCAGACGCCGGAAAAGCTGAAGGCCGTCAAGTACTCGTCAGCTTCGCGGAAGGACCTGACCCAGTTTGCGAAAGCCCGGACTCCCGACAAGAAAGAACTGGTCGGAGTCGACGTTTTCATCGACTGGTCGAAGGGTACTGCCGCCGAACTGGGGGCGATCCTGGAGCCGCTTTCCGGGGATTGCCTGAAGCTGGGCATGATCAGCAACCGCGGCGTCGAAGTCTGGCCGGAAGGATTCCCCGACACCCTGACCTGTGACCACTGGCGGGCGCGGTTCATGGCGCGGACGGAGGGAACTCCGGTGAGCCACAAGGCGATTGTCGACTTGCTGGGCCGGATCTCGGAAGCCGGCCTCGACTTCATCAAGACGGAAAACCTCTGCACGTTCAACGGCAAACCTGGCTTTTCCGACAGAACAAGTTAATGGCCGCAGACGTCGAGAAACCACTCGTCGGCGTCATCATGGGCAGTAAGTCCGATTGGGAAACCATGCGGCATGCCGACGAGGTGCTGACGCAATTTGGCGTACCCCACGAGTGCAGAGTGGTGTCCGCGCACCGGACTCCAGGCTGGATGGTGGAGTACGCCGAAAGCGCGGAAGCACGCGGAATTCAAGTGATCATCGCCGGGGCGGGTGGCGCCGCCCACCTGCCCGGCATGACCGCCGCGAATACAATCCTTCCGGTGCTGGGCGTTCCCGTCGAAAGCAAGGCTCTGAAGGGAATGGACTCACTTCTGTCGATCGTGCAGATGCCGGGCGGCGTACCCGTGGGTACGATGGCTATAGGCAAGGCAGGCGCCATTAACGCGGCGCTGCTTGCGATCAGCATCCTCGCCAATCACGACCCTGCTCTGCGAGAGCGCCTCCGCGAGTTCCGCAAGCAGCAGGCCGAGCGCGTGCGCGCCGAGGAATTGCCATGAGCAAGCCGGTGCTGCCGGGCTCCGTCATCGGAGTCCTGGGCAGCGGCCAACTCGGGCGGATGTTTGCGATCGCGGCCCGCCGCATGGGCTACCGGGTGCATACACTCTCGCCGGACTCGGACACCCCCACCGGACAGGTCTCGGATGAGGAGGTTATCGCATCGTACGACGACCTGGATGCCGTTCGCCGGTTTGCCCGGAGAGTCCAGGTTGTTACGTATGAGTTTGAGAATGTTCCGTTAGCAACAGCCGAGGCGGCCGCGGAGGTTGCGGTGGTCCGTCCCGCGGGCACGGTTCTTCACACGACCCAGCAGCGGATCCGGGAGAAGACATTTCTGGAGAAGGCGGGATTGCGCGTCGCGCCGTTTCGAACGGTTTATTCGCTCGACGATCTTCGCCAGGCCATTGCAGCGCTGGGAACACCGGCTGTCCTCAAGACCGCCGATTTCGGATACGACGGCAAAGGACAGTTCCGCATCACGGATCCCGGTCAGGCGGAACTTGCCTGGACCTCGCTCGGCGGAAAGGATTGCGTACTCGAAGCCTACATCGATTTCGCCTGTGAAGTGTCTGTAGTGGCGGCGCGCGATGTTTTCGGCAACTTTGCGCACTATGGAGTGATCTACAACGAGCACCGGAACCACATCCTCGATATCTCAGTCGCTCCGGCGCAGGTCAGCCCGCGTGTGGCTGCCGAAGCGGTGGAGGCTGCGCGGACCGTCCTGGAGAAGCTGGATGTTGTGGGAGTCCTGTGCGTGGAATTCTTCCTGACCCAAGACGAAAAGCTGCTGATCAACGAGCTGGCCCCGCGTCCCCACAATTCAGGACACTTCACGTTTGATGCGTGCCTGACCAGCCAGTTCGAACAGCAACTGCGAGCTGTCTGCGGGTTGCGGTTGGGCTCCACTGATCTGCTGCGGCCGGCTGCAATGGCGAATCTGCTGGGAGATCTCTGGCAGCACGGAGAACCGGACTGGGCATCCGTCTGCGCCCAGCCCGACGTGAAGCTCCATCTCTACGGCAAGCTCGAAGCGAGGCCAGGACGGAAGATGGGGCATTTGACTTCGCTCGCCCACACAGCGGAGGAGGCGCTCAGGAAAGTCAAAGCCGCTCGCGAGGCGCTTGCCACTCCGTGAAGCTCTGCCGTCCTCCGCGAGTAGGCTGAACGTCCTCGAGGTAGACGTCTTCGCCTCTCGGCGAGCGTGTCTTTCCCAATTCCAGCAGCGACTTCAGCCGCACGAAAGCCTCGTCCATCTCCCGCTTGGGGTTCGCGCCGAACAACGACGCCACAACATGGCCGACTGCTCCCGCGGGCGGATTATAAGACATCCGAACCTGAATCCGGGTCCCGCCATCGGGCGTGGGATCGAAACGGATAATTCCCGCGCTTTCCACCGCTGCCCCTGGCAGACTCTTCCAGGCAAGGACCTTGCCGGGGATCTTCTCGGTGATTTCGGCATCCCAGGAAACCGGAATTCTGGCCGGGCCTTCAGCGACCCAGTGGGAACGCCCGCCGCCCAGGTCGCGGACCTCGCGGATGTGCGCCATGAACTTGGGGAAGTTCTCGCAATTCAGCCAAAAGTTGTAGACGTCTTCTACGGGCGCCTGAATCGTAATGGTCTTCTGAATGTCGACGGCTCTCCGGCCGGCATCCACACCGATGATCCGCTTGAGCCCCTTGTTGGTTGTGGCGCGGGCGATCATTCCGGCGCCCACGATTCCGGCGGGAAACGAGAGCAGATCCCGCTTTTTGAGCGAGTAAGCAGCCAGACCGCCGCCGAGAGCGCCCACCAGCAGACGGATGGCGGGCGTCCAGTTCGTTTGCATCAGTTCCCAGCGCTCTCCGGGGCGTCCCACTCCGCCCTGGAGGGAAGGAATGTTCTCGGGATGCTCGTGCGGTTCCAACTGGTTGATCACCTCCTGCACGCCGTCGACGCCGCGGACCACGTCCAGCAGATGATCCACTTCCCTGCTCAGAATCGGTCCCCGCAATGTAACACGCCCCTGCTGCACGAATACATCAATTGCACGGGGGTGACTTACGATGCGGCCGATCCGGGAGCGGACCCTGGCGGCGAGAACGTCATCGCTCACGGGTTCGTGACTGGTAACAATCGAGCGGGCGCCCGCAGCAATCCCCTGAGCCCGATTTTCGGCGTCGCGGACCGCTTTCTGAAAACCGGACCTCGTCCAATGTAAGAACCGGACGGCTTTATCGCGCGCCAATGCCCGGCGCCGGTTTCCGCGATCGCGATCGAGGAAGTACATCAGGCCAGCGCCAAGCCCGACGTAACTGCAAGCTTTGAGTGCTCTATTCATTCCAACCTCCTGCTGCGCAGTCCGCAATCCGCCCCATTCCTTTCTCCCACGGGTAGGACGATCCCTGCGCAGTGAGTGTTTCAGCCCCACAGCGCCCATGAGCAGGAAGTATCAGGTGCTTGTTGCATAATGGATGCTTGGAGAAAGCGAGTCAGTGGCTGCGAAGCGCAAAGTCGCTGGCAGTGTTAACAGGGGCTGGAATCTCAGCCGAAAGCGGGATTCCTACGTTTCGAGGTGCTGCGGGACTTTGGCGGAATTTTCGCCCGGAGGAACTCGCAACGCCGGAAGCCTTTGCCCGCAACCCTATCCTTGTATGGGAATGGTATGAGTGGCGCCGCGAGCTGATTGCGGCAGCCGAGCCGAATCCGGGTCACCTCGCTTTAGTGGAACTGGAACGCCGCATTCCACGGTTCACGCTGATTACGCAGAACGTGGACGGCCTTCATGACCGGGCTGGAAGCCGGAAGATTTTGAAACTGCACGGCGATATCTGGACGGATCGGTGTACAGTGTGCGGGTCCGAGGTCGTCCGCCAGCCCGGAGAGAAGGCGTCGACGCAGCCTCCGCGCTGCGAATGCGGAGGAATTCGGAGACCAGGCGTCGTGTGGTTTGGTGAGCCTTTGCCAGCAGATGTATGGCGGAAGGCCGAAGAAGCAGTGCAAAACGCTGACGTAATGCTCGTGATCGGCACGTCGGCGGTTGTCTATCCCGCCGCGGGATTGGCGCCGCTGGCAGTTTCGCGCGGAGCGAAGGTTGTGGAAGTAAATCTTGAAAAGACGCCGTTTTCGTCAATGGTGGACTGTTCGATTCAAGGCAAGGCCGGCGAAATTCTGCCTAAGTTACTCTGATGAAGATCTGCTATCTGGATGCATTCTCTGGTATCAGCGGCGATATGACAATCGGCGCTCTCCTTGACGCGGGCGCGGATTGCGACGGGCTGATTCGCGCGCTCGAAAGCCTCGGACTCGGAGCAAGCTTCTCTGCCGAGAAAACCAAACGCAAGGGAATTACCGCGACAAAGTTTCACATCACAGGCGGTGAAGCAAAGTCGCACCGGCATCTTTCCCACATTCTGAAGATGATTGATGCGGCGCCGCTCCCGGACGCCGTAAAAGAGACCTCGACTGCGGTCTTTCAGCGCATCGGGGAAGTCGAGGCGGCCGTACACGGGATTCCGATTGAGAAGGTGCACTTCCATGAAGTCGGCGCGGTCGATTCCATTTGCGATGTCGTGGGCGCCTGCTGGTCCTTTCACTCCCTGGGTATCCAGGAGATCTACTGTTCGCCGATTAACGTGGGCAGCGGCACCGTCGAAACGGATCACGGAACACTGCCCGTTCCCGCCCCGGCAACAGCCGCGCTCCTGATCGGCAAACCCATCTACTCCCGGGGACCGCAGACCGAGCTCGCAACACCGACCGGGGCTGCGATCGCCGTCACCTTGTCGCGTGGTTTTGGTCCGCCGCCACCGATGAAGATTCAGTCCATCGGATACGGTTCGGGCACGAAAGACTTCAAAGAGCAGGCGAATGTGCTGCGCGTGCTGGTCGGCGAGGATAGCCGGGCCCCGGAAGCCGTCACGATCTCCGTATTGGAAGCGAACGTCGACGACGCGACGCCGGAGGTCCTCGGTTACGCAATGGACCGCCTGTTCGAAGCAGGCGCGCTCGACGTGACTCTCCAGCCGCTTCTCATGAAGAAGAGCAGACCGGGCGTGTTGCTCCGGGCCCTGGCGCGTCCGGAGGATCAGGAGCGGATCGCCGCGCTGATCCTACGCGAAACGACCACCCTTGGCCTTCGGATTTATGCCGCGGAAAGGCGCATCCAGCCGAGGCGTTTTGAAGAGGTCGAGACGCGTTTCGGGAAAGTGCGGATGAAGGTCTCGGAGGGAGACGGCGCCGCCTCGCCCGAGTACGACGATTGCCGCAAACTGGCCCTCGAAACCAATACGCCGTTGAAAACGATTCTGGCGGAAGCCACCTACGCTTACCTGAAACAGTCGCGATGAAACCGAAATACTACCTCACAACGCCCATATACTACGTCAACGCCGCGCCGCATATCGGCCACACCTACACCACGATCGCCGCCGATGCAATCAAGCGCTTTAAGCAGATGCAGGGCTACGAGGTGGTTCTCACCACAGGCACTGACGAGCACGGACAGAAGATTGAGCGCGCCGCCGAGGCGGCTGGGAAGACGCCCCAGCAGTTCGCCGACGTCGTAGCCGAGGAGTTCCGCAAGCAGTGGGAGATCCTCGGATTGAGCATCGACCGGTTCAGCCGGACCTCTACGCCGGAACACGCCGAGGTCGTGCAGCGTTTGTTTCAGCTTTGCCTCAACGCGGGCTACATCTACAAAGGCTCCTACACCGGCCAATACTGCGTCTTCGACGAGCTCTACGTGAGCGACGCCAAGCCGGGAGATCCATGTCCTGAGTGCGGCCGCCCGACCGAAACGGTGACAGAGGAGAACTACTTCTTCAAGCTGTCGGCGTTTCAGCAGCGCCTCGAAGAGTTCCACGAAAAGAATCCGGACTTTGTGCAGCCGGAGACCCGCCGGAACGAAGTCCTTGCCTTCCTGCGCAAAGGCCTCACCGATCTTTCGATCAGCCGCACCACGATCAAATGGGGCATCCCGCTGCCGGTCGCGGGCAACCACGTCTTCTATGTCTGGTTCGATGCCCTGACAACGTATATGAGCGCCGTGGAGGGCCAGACGTCGACAGCCGGCGAACCTCTCTGGCCGGCCGATCTTCACCTGATCGGCAAGGAGATTCTCCGCTTCCATGCCATCTACTGGCCGGCGTTCTTGATGGCTGCCGGGCTGCCTCTGCCGAAGAAGCTCTTCGCGCACGGATGGCTGCTCTTTGAAAACGAGAAGATGAGCAAGTCCCGGGGCAACCTCGTGCGCGCAACACCGATTATCAAGGTGCTGGGCGCCGACCCGCTCCGTTACTTCCTTCTTCGCGAAGTGGTCTTCGGCCAGGATGGCAGCTTCAGCTACGACGCGCTCGTAGGGCGCTACAACTCCGACCTCGCCAACGGCCTGGGCAACCTCTCCAGCCGCACCCTGAGTATGATCCGCCAGTACCGGCAAGGCGTTGTCCCGCAACCGGCGATCGCCGAGCCTCCTCTTGCGCAGCCTGCTCGCGACGCCATCTCATCGGCAGTGCAGGCATTCGACAGGCTGGACTTCTCACGCGGCCTCGAAGCAATCTGGGGCCTCATCTCCGCCGCGGATAAGTACATTGTCGAGCAGGCGCCGTGGAAGCTGGCAAAGCAGGGCGAGGAGGCGCGCACGCAACTGGATACGGTCCTCTACTCGGCCGCCGAGGTCTTGCGCATTGCCACGACGCTCCTGATCCCGATTCTCCCGCAAACCGCAGAGCGTATCTGGCTGCAGCTCGGAATGCCGGACGCGATTGACTCCGTCACGCTCCAAGGGCTTGACTGGGGACAGCTTCTGCCCGGGCAGCGCATTGGAGAGCCGGCGGCGCTCTTCCCGCGCGTCGATCTCCAGGAGGCAGTCGACAAGCTCTGGCAGTTGGAAGCCGAAGAGAAAGCCTACCAGGCACGGCTTCTTGGCCAGCCGGAGGCGCCGCCTCCCGCCCCGGGGGCGAAAGCCGAAGAAGGAGTCATGCAGCCCATCGCCGAGCCGATTTCCATCGACGACTTCGGCAAAGTAGACTTGCGCGTCGGTCTGGTGAAGTCGGCGGAGCGCGTCAAGGGCGCTGACAAGCTGCTTCATCTGTATGTGGACATCGGCGAAGCGCAGCCGCGTTCGATTGTCGCTGGGATCGCCCTCGCCTACCAGCCGGAGCAGCTTGTTGGGCGAAAGGTCGTCATCGTTGCGAATCTGCAGCCCCGAAAGCTTCGCGGCATCGAGTCAAACGGAATGATCGTCGCAGCATCGCTCGAAGGCGGCAAGCCCGTGCTGGCCGGGTTCCTGGAAGATGTGCCTGTCGGTGCACGGCTGAAATGAAGCTGGTCGATTCCCATTGCCACCTCGACGGCCAGAAGTTCGAGGCCGATCGCGCCGCGGTGATTGAACGCGCTTTGGCTGCCGGCGTGGAGCGCATGGTCGCCATCGGAACGGGCGACGGCCCGCCCGACCTCGA
>JADGHK010000027.1 GCA_019686145.1 Bryobacteraceae bacterium
GATGCCGCGATTCAGACCCGGTCGGAGCTGATGCAATTCCTGCGGCAGGACGCTGCGGTCGAGGCCCCGCTCGCCGAAACGATCGAACGTCTGACCCAGTTGGGAAGAAAGGTCGCGGTGTGACGACGGCATGAAGCGCTTTGAGTTCCGGCTGTCGCGAGTGAAGGATCTGCGGCAGCGCCAGATGGAGGCGGAGCAGGAGACTCTGCGGAAGCTGCTTGCCGAGCTGGAGGCAGTCCGGCAGGCGCAGGCGCGGCTGCGCGAGGAGTACCTGGCTGAGGAGAGCGCGCTGGTAGCGGCGCCTCGTCTCGAAGACTTCGAGGCCCTGGCATCGTGGAGGCGCTCGGTGAACCGGCAGCAGGCCAGGCTTGAATCGCGCGCCATGGAGGTCTTGAAGCGCATTGACCAGCAGCGCTTACGTGCGGTTGAGGCGTCCAGGCGGTACCGGCTGCTTGAGAAGCTCTATGAGCGGAGGCGTAAGGAATGGGAGGCGGAAACGAACCGCGAAGTCGAAGCCTTTGCAGCCGAGGTTTTCCTCGCCGGATGGGGACGCGACAGCTAACGTTCCCGCGACAGCCCGAGCGCGCGCATTCTCTTATGCAGATTCGTTCGCTCCATACCCAGAGCGCGCGCAGCGCTTGATACGTTCCATTGCGCCGCCTCGAGCGCCCGCAAAAGGTGCTCGCGTTCCGCTCTCAGCCGCGCCTCCTGCACTGTGGACCGGGGCGTCGGATCGGGCGGCACACGGATCTCCACAGGAATCGACTCGGGGACAAGCACATCCCCAGGTGTGAGAATCGCCATGCGCTCGACGACGTTGCGCAGTTCGCGCGCGTTGCCGGGCCAGGGATAGGCCTCAAAGTATGGAAACACCTCCTTGGCGATCGTCTTGGCTTTGAAGTTATTCCGAGCGCAGAAATCGGCGAGAAAGTATTGGGCCAGGGCGGGGATGTCGGAGGTGCGTTCCCGCAGCGCCGGCACCCGGATCGGCACGACGCAAAGCCGGTAGTACAGATCCTCGCGAAACTTCCCCTGGGCGACCAGTTGGGAGAGATCGCGGTTGGTGGCGGATACGACACGGACGGACACGCGAATCGGCTGCTCGCCGCCGACACGGTGGAACTCGCCTTCCTGAAGAACGCGCAGCAGCTTGGCCTGGGAGGCCGAATGCAGATCGCCGACTTCGTCCAGAAAGAGCGTTCCCCCGTCGGCCAGCTCGAACTTGCCTCTACGCGTGGCCGACGCGCCCGTGAACGAGCCCTTCTCGTGCCCGAACAGCTCACTCTCCAGCAGCTCCGTTGGGATGGCGGCGCAGTTCACCTTGACGAAAGGTCCCGAAGCAAAGGGGCTGTTTTCGTGTATGTGGGCAGCAAGCAGCTCCTTGCCGGTGCCGGACTCTCCGGCGAGCAGGATCCTGGCGTCTGATCGGGCGGCGAGCGTTGCCTGCTCGACGACGTCCCGAAACACGCGGCTGGTCCCGATCATTTTGGAGCTGCACGCGACCAGCTCTCTCAGCCGTTCGTTCTCTTCCCGCAGGCTGGATTGCTCGATCGCGTTCTTGATAGCCAGTAACAGGCGGTCCCTTCCGACGGGCTTTTCGAGGAAGTCGTAGGCGCCCGCGCGAGTGGCTTCGACTGCGTCGGAGATTGTGGCGTGCCCGGAGATCATGATGACGGGCGTTCGAGGGTCGGCCTGGCGTAGCTCCCGGAGGAGGTCGATGCCGCTCACATCCGGCAGCCGGACGTCCATCAGGAATGCATCCGCGCGAGCAACTTCCGGATGCCCGCGAAATTCCGATCCGGTGCGGCACACGGTGACGTGATAGTTCTCTCGCTCGAGAATCAGCCGCAGCGTCCTGCCAATGTTGTCTTCGTCGTCTACGATTACGATTCGCTTCATGCCGATACCTGGGCGGCGACCGCCGCTGCACGCGGGAGCTTCACGCGGAATGCTGCGCCGCTGAGCTCACCCTCGATGAGGACAATGTCGCCTCCGGATAGAAGCGCGCTCTTGCGGGCGATCGAAAGCCCCAAACCCATACCGCCTCGCTTGAAGCTGATGGTCGGCTCGAACAGAGATTGCCGCGCGAGAGGACTCAGCCCCGGTCCGGAGTCCTGAATATCGATCACTGTGCAGGCGCTGTCGAAGCCGGTTCGCACCAGAACCGTGCCGCCGGGGCCCGCGGCCTGGGCTGCATTCTCCAGCAGATTTGTCAGAATCCCGCGCAGCAGGTCTTCGTCGGCCATGGCTCGGGGCCGGTCCGGAGAAAGGCGCAGGTCATAGGTGACGCCGGCGTGCGCATGCTTCAGCAGCACGATGCGTTCCTCGACCATAGCGTTCAGGTCGAGGGGCTTCGGCTCGACGGGCGGCTCCGCCGCGAACTCTGAGAAGGCGCGCACCCGCCGTTCAAGGCTGTTCACCTCGTCGACGATGATTTGCGCGGCCTGCTCGATAAACTCCCGGTCGTTCTCTCCATGCCGGGCCACCATTTCCTCAACGTTCAGCCGTATGGGCGTCAACGAGTTCTTGACTTCATGCGCCATCTTGCGGGCAAGCGTCTGCCAGCTCGCCAGCTGTGTGAGATACACAAGCCGGCTCCGGCTCTCCTGAAGCTGTTCCGCCATGTGGTTGAAGGCTCGAATGGCCGCGCCGATTTCGTCGTCGCGATGATCGGCGACCCGAACGCTCAGATTACCCGCTGCCAGTTCCGACAGGCCCTCCGTCAGCCGCTGAATCGGGCGGCTGATGCGAGTGGCGCACCAGACAAGGGCTGCCAGCGATATGAGCCACACGCTTGTCGCCAACAGGATGAACGTGTACGTGAAGCCGCGCCGAAGATCGCGCGAGTCTGCCGAGGCGACCAGCCGCCGCGCCTGCCGGTACTGGTCAGAAACGGCGGTCAAGCCAATGCGGAAGGTCTTTGTATACTCCAGGACTCCGTCCTTCCGCCGTACCAGCCAGTTCAGCCGCTCACCGCGTTCTCCGGAGAGGTAGAAGCGCTCGGCGCTGCCGCTTTCCCAGAAGTCCTTCACTTGATCCGGCCAATTGGAGGAGGCGGTCAAGGCGTGGATTGCAGGGCGGAGGCGTCCGGAGGAGACGTCGGCACGCAGCGCTTCCTGATACTGCTGATACAATTCCCTGCCGGTCCGTTCGAGCATCCTGGAAAGTCTGTCGAGCTGAGACGTGTTGGCATAGCTGAGGCTGTACTCGAGCAGCGAGGTGGTGATCCACAAGGTTGCGGCAAGCGGAATCAGGGTTGCCGCCAGAAAGACGGCGATCAGTCTGTTGCACAGCCGGTTCATCTTCACGGCCTCCGGTCCGGATTGCGTCGTAAGGACGCCAGACGCATCGGGCCGGCCTCGAGGGACCAGCGCATCTGCCGCTCGCGCGTATTCCTGCTGAAAAGTTCTACCAGGCTTGTTAAATCCAGCGGATCTCCCTCAGGGCCTACCTCCTGCGTGCTCTGCGCCCGTACATCGAGGCGGACCCAGACGGTCGATTCCGGCGATATTCCCGATGTTGACAGCAGTACGTGGTCGAGACACCAGGCTTCCGCCGCGGTCGCCGAAAGATGGGAAACCCTTCTTAAGCCAGAGTGCAGAGGCACTATAGCGAACTTCTCCTCCCACAGGTCGTAGCTGATCACGAAGTGGCACAATCCGCGCCGGAGAACATTGTGGCGGGTGTTGCCGGTGAGCGTAAGCTGAAACTGCATGCCCACCGAGTGGCCGTCCTGCAGCTGGTTCAGAACCTTGCCGCTCAGGAAATGAAACGTGGGAGCGGAGATACGTATCTGCTCGTCCTCCCACCGGACAAGGAGAGGCGTGCTGGCAAAGACCGCCGATCCAGACAGATTCAGGGCGACAGCAACAAAACCGCGCCTTGAAAGTCCGACGGCCCGCTTCTGGACGTGCAACTCTCCCCCTTCACGACGACTGACGGACGCCATCAGGGCATCAATAATTCATAGCCATGAGAAATACAGGAGTCATACGGCCGTCCCTCAATGGGAACGCAATGGAAAAGTATAAAGCACCAGCATGCACTCCGCAGCCTAATGCCTGCTTGACGTCCCCCTCTTCGCCGCGGTTCCACAGGGCTCCGGCGTCGTAAAAGGCGTGGAACATCCTGTACCGGTATTCGACCGAGGCGTAGGCGACGCGGGAGCCGCCAAGCGGCTGTATGTCATACTTGTTCCATCCTCGCAGAGTACTGCTGTTACCGAGGACAAAGCGCTCATAAAGCGGCGCGCGTCCCGACAGCGAGCCGGCGAGGGCATTGGCCTGAAGGGCGCTTCGGCCGCGCCTCAACTCGTAGTTGGCGGTTATCGAATGGCGCGTGTAGCCAAAGTTGCCGCCAAAAGCGGGGGAGGCCGCGTGCAGAGAGTACCCTGCATCCAGGCTTTGACTGGTGTCCGAACCCTCCCACGTCTCCTGATAGCGCAGAGTATTTACCAGAGCGTGGGAGGATTCGGTCCTCGCGGCCGGAAACTGCGTCTGAAAATGCTGAAGGCTTACGCCTGACGTTAACGTTAACGGCCGGGAAAGGCGGATTGAGACCGAGGGTTGTAAGTGGTTTCGCCAGCGATAAATCCCGGACACCTGACTGTTTCCAGCGGGAATTTCGCCAAATGCCCCGAGCGTGGCAGCAGTCCATTGCTGATGATAGGACTCAAAATCAACGCGAAATGATGTCCGGTCGTTCGGAAAATTTGTGCGTTCGTATCGCGCGCGCCACCCCGTTAGACGCTCTACGAATTCGTCGTTATCGTTCACAGCGCCTACACTCATGGTGTTATTTCCGGCGCGGACGGTAAGGTCGACGGCTCCGCTCCAGCCTTGTTTGGAGTGATACGCAAGCTTAGGCACCGCTAACTCGAAGTCTTTCTTGCGGATAATTTCGAAGACTACCCGCACATGGTAAGGCTGCGTGCCGCGCGTAATTCGATGAATTACCATCCGCGCGCCCGCCTCCCGCCGAATTCTGCGCGAAATCTCATTCAGAAGGGCCGGATCGAGCCTTCCGCCGACCATGCTTTGGATGTCCTTGCGCAGCATTGAGCTAAGGCCGGCGCTAGGAATCACCTCTACACTCTCGACGGTATACTTCGCGTTAACGTTGGTGCTCACTTCGCCCCGGCATGCGAAATGCACCGTGAACGCTAACACCAAAAGGGTGACTACGAACCGCATACGCGGCAGCTATAGCATTTCTGATGCCATGTCTAACAAATTGACTAATAAAGGGGAGCAGTGCGGCAGGAGTGTGCCGCACTGTCACGAGTGTGAATGACTCGAAGCAGGGGAGAGCCGCTACGAGACTGTTGCCGTTTTGGACTGCCCGGCGAGAGCCGCCCGCAATGCGTCGAGTGAGGAAATCACCACTCGCCGCCGCCCGAGGACGAGCAACTTGCGGCGCGCCAGGACATTCAGCTTATTCGAGGTGGTTTCACGCGTTGCTCCAATGATATCTGCGAGATCTTCCTGCGAGAGCGGAATCGAATACACGGAACCGTTGGGTTCCTCCGGGCCGCAAAGTTCCGCCAGTTCCAGGAGCGACGTCAGGAGCCTGTATTCCACGTCGTGCAGGACGAGCAGCTGAATCTTTCTGTGCAGCTCTCCTTGCCGGCGCGCTAACACCTGGGCGAGATAGCGCCAGACTTCAGGACGCTGCTCGCAATATTGCAGAAAAGACCGCTGCGGAATCTCGTGGAAAACTGCCTCGGCCAGAACCACTGCATGCGAACTCCGTGCACGCTCTAATAGAACGCCGTGCAGTCCAAATAGATGACCAGGGGAAACGATGCTCAGGACAATTTCCTTGTCATCGCGTCCGGTTACCGAGGCCTTCACCAGCCCCGAGTCGAGAAGGTACACATAATCCGGGCGGTCGCCCTCCGCGTAGATTCTGTAAAAACGCTCGCCCTTTACCTTGCTGACTCCGTCGAGGCTGATCAGTTCTTGTTGAATAGCTGCAGAGAGGGGGAACATTTGCCTGATCCATGTCAAGACTGTGTGAGATAGAAAACCTAACCGAGTATATAGGATTTTTTTCGGGAATGGTGCCACAAATTTTTACTTGTCGCGACAACTAATAGGTAAACGCCCATGCCTAAGTTGTAATAGGAAGTATAGGCGATTGTGGGGTACCTCGCTTGACAGCGTGGCTTAAGTGCAGGTCACTCAGTTCGTTGTTTCCGAATGTGCGCCGCAAAGCTTGCCGCGGAGTCGAAAGTTTTTGTTAAATCGTGCGACGCGAGGTTTTTTTTCAGCTGTTGCAGGTGTTCAATGTAAAGGGACAATGCGGAGTCGATGGAGGAGTGATTGGTGGCGAGGATATCCTTCCATACTTCGTACGAACTCAGTGCTAAGCGGGTGCAATCGATCAGCCCCGGGCCGGCGACGGGGAAGTATTTGGGCTCAATTATCTCCGACAGGGTCGAAGCAAGAGTTGTAGAAAGAAGCTGCGGCAGGTGTGACAAGTAAGCTACAACGCGGTCGTGCTCATCCGGCGGGAGAACGCGGAGTGTGGCTCCGGTCATGCGGATGAGTTCCTGGAGCCGCAGAGCCGGTTCCGTTTCGAGGTCTCGCGGAGACGTCGGAGTAAGGATGTAGGTCCGGCCCTGAAAAAGCGCGGCGTCGGCTGCGCGTACGCCTCGCGTTTCCTTTCCCGCCATCGGATGTCCGCCGAGAAATTGAGCGCGGCGGATTGAATCCGATGCCTTCTGAACGATCTGCGCTTTTGTGCTGCCTGCGTCGGTAATCAGTGCGGTTGGCCGGACCAGCGGGTCGAGGGAGGGAAGAATCTCGATGATGCGAAGGACGGGTTGGGCCAGGTAGATCAGATCCGCCTGCTGCACGGCCTGCTCGAATCCGGGCGCTTCATCGATGACGCCAAGATCCAAAGCCTCGCGCTCGACCTGCGGGGAGCTGACGCCAAGGATGCGGCCTGGAAAACCAGCCGCGCGAAGTGCCTTGGCGAAGGAGCCTCCGATCAGCCCGACGCCAAGGATCGCGATCGTCTCCACACGCTATACCGAGCGCCCCACTGCGGGCGCAATCATCTTCAGTTGACCCATCAGTTCCTGGAACTGCTCGGGCTTAAGCGACTGGGCTCCATCGCTCAGAGCGTGGTCCGGATCGTGGTGGACCTCAACGAGCAGCCCGTCCGCGCCAGCGGCAACGGCGGCGCGGGCCATGGGAAGCACTTTATCGCGGCGTCCGGTGCCGTGTGATGGGTCAGCCACGATCGGCAGGTGAGAGAGTTTCTTGACGACGGGGATCGCGGAGATGTCCATGGTATTTCGTGTGTAGCTTTCGAAGGTCCGGATACCGCGCTCGCAGAGGATTACGTCATAATTGCCGCCGCTGAGGATGTACTCCGCAGACAGGAGAAGCTCTTCAATTGTCGCCGAAATTCCGCGCTTCAACAGAACGGGCTTCCGGATCTTTCCCAGTTCCCGAAGCAGATTGAAGTTCTGCATGTTGCGAGCGCCGACCTGCAGAATATCCACATATTCGAGCATGAGCGGAATCTGCGTGTGGTCCATTACCTCGCTGATCACCAGCAATCCGTTGCGGTCGGCCGCTTCGCGCAGCATGCGCAGACCTTCTTCTCCAAGCCCCTGGAAGCTGTAAGGAGAGCTCCTCGGTTTGAATGCGCCGCCGCGGATCACCTTCGCTCCGGCGCGAGAGACGATCTCGGCGGAGCATTCGATCTGGTCGCGGCTTTCGACGCTGCAGGGGCCTGCCATCACGACTACCTCATCGCCGCCGATGGCGACATCGCCTATCTTCACGACGGTTCCGGCGGGACGGAAATGGCGGCTTGCAAGCTTGTATGGAGAGGCGATGCGATGGCACTCCTTGACGCCGTCCATCACCTCAAATTCTGCGGGATCGACGTCTTCGACCGGTCCGACGCCTCCGAGGACTGTGTGGATCACGCCTGTGGACCGATGGACCGTAAAGTTCATCGCAACCAGGCGATCGATCACAGCCTGGATCTGCTGCTCGGTCGCTCCTTCTTGCATTACGACTAACATAGCTGTCCTGCTTTCCCGGCCAGCGAGCCGGCCTCCCGATGGCGGCTGCTGCGCCGCTACCTTCCCATCTGACGACGCTGCACAGTTCGCATCTCGTCGATGATCCGCTCGAAGACGCGCTTCACGGCGTCGTTGGGCAGAGGGCCCCGATTGTTGCTGAGCACATTGCGAAAGACATCCTCTTCCCGCTTGGGCTCGTAAATCGGCATCTTCAGCGACTCCTTGATGCGGCCTATTTCCTCCACCACGGCGGTTCGCTGATTCAGGAGTTCGAGAATCCGGAGATCGACAGCATCAATGCGTTTGCGGCATTCTGCGAGGGCGTCAATTGCCTTTTCCTTTGTCACGCGTCCTCCCTACAGAGCGTTCCGCAGTTCACGCGCAAAGGCCTCGAGGCAAGTCTCGAGGCTCGGGCTGTCTGCATTCTGCTCGATGATGCGCACAATGGCGCTGCCTACGACGATGGCGTCCACCTTGCCCGAAAGCTCCGCTGCGTGCTCGGGCCGCGAAATGCCGAAGCCGAGCGCGAGGGGCAGGTTCGTAATCGCGCGCATCGAGTTGATGAGCGGCTGAGCCGAGGAGGAGACTTTCTCCCGCTCGCCGGTCACGCCTGTTCTTGAGACCATATACACGAAACCGCTGGAATATTGCGCCACGAGTTTCAAACGCTCCGGTGTGCTGGTCGGAGCCGCCAGAAACACCGTGTCGAGGCCCTGGGCCCGCGTCATTTCGACGTACCGGCCTGCTTCCTCGACGCTGAGATCGGTCAGCAGGCAGCCGTCGATTCCCTTGGCGGCTGCGTCCCGGGCAAGCGCCTCAAATCCGTACTTCAACACCGGGTTCAGATAGGTGAACAACACCAGCGGAATCTCGCTTCGGCGGCGAATCTCAGCCGCTATTTCGAGCACCGAAGCCAGTGTTGTTCCCGCCTTCAAGGCTCGTTCGACGCCGCGCTGGATGACGGGCCCATCGGCGATGGGGTCGGAGAAGGGAACGCCCAATTCGATGAGATCAGCCCCGCCCCGTTCGAGCGCGGCAACGAGCGATGGCGTGCGCTCAGGAGCGGGGTCGCCCGCCGTCAGATAGGCGATCAGGCCTGTGCGGCCTTCGCTGCGCAGGCGCTCAAAAAGCCCGGAGATCCGTGTCGACTTCATCCAAATCCTTCAGGTTCTCGCGATAGATATCCATGTCCTTGTCGCCGCGTCCGGACAGGTTGATGATGTACACCTCACCCTTTGCCGAAGGAGCGCGGCGGATGGCTTCGGCGACGGCGTGAGACGATTCAAGGGCCGGTATGATTCCTTCCGTCCGGGATAGGAGCTGCGCAGCTTCGAGCGCCTCCTTGTCCGTGACCGAGACGTACTCGGCGCGGCCCTGATCGTGCAGCCAGGCGTGCTCCGGCCCGACGAGAGCGTAGTCCAGGCCTGCCGAGATGGAGTGCGTCAGGGAGACCTGCCCGTCGTCGTCCTGAAGCAGGTAGCTGTAGGCGCCGTGAAGAACGCCCGGCGACCCTCCTGAGAACCGCGCGGCATGGTCGCCGAGTTTCGGCCCGCGGCCGCCAGCCTCGACGCCGATCAGCCGGACGGTTTCGTCCGGAACAAAGGGATGAAAGATGCCAATCGCATTGCTCCCGCCTCCGACGCAGGCAAAGATCGCATCCGGCAGCCGGTTCTCGCGCTCGAGAATCTGCCTCCGCGCTTCCGTGCCGATGACGCTGTGGAAGTCGCGGACCATGAGCGGGTAGGGATGCGCGCCGAGCGCGGAACCAAGCAGGTAATGCGTTGTTTCGACGTTCGTCACCCAATCCCGCATTGCCTCGCTGATGGCGTCCTTCAGCGTGCGGCTTCCGTTGGTCACTCCCACCACGTTCGCGCCCAGGAGCCGCATGCGGAAGACGTTGAGGCGCTGCCGCCGCATGTCTTCCTCTCCCATGTAGACAACGCACTCCATCCCGAAGAGCGCGCACACAGTGGCAGTGGCGACTCCGTGCTGTCCGGCTCCGGTTTCGGCGATGATCCGGCGCTTGCCCATCCGCCGGGCGAGCAGGGCCTGGCCGAGACAGTTGTTAATCTTATGAGCGCCCGTATGGAGCAGATCTTCCCGCTTGATGTAGATCCGCGCACCCCCGAGCGTCTCGGAAAGCCGCTTTGCGTAGTAGAGGGGCGTCGGCCGTCCGGCGTAGCTTTCCATCAGGTCCCGAAGCTCAGCCTGGAAGCCTTCGTCACACCGGGCCGCGGCGTAAGCAGCCTCGATCTCTTCGAGCGGCGCCATCAGGACCTCCGGGACAAAGCGGCCGCCGTACGGTCCGAAGTGCCCTCGATCGTCGGGTTGGGAGATGGTCATAGGAGTTCAGATTGCGCGGCAGCGATGAACTGCCTTACTTTTTCATGATCTTTCTTGCCCGGCGCAGATTCCAGTCTTGAGCAGGCGTCGACGCCCCAGGGACGCACTTCGCGGATGGCGGCCCGGACGTTACCCGCATCCAGGCCGCCGGCAAGGATCAGGCGGCCCGGCAAGCCGTGGGCCCGGGACCAGTTGAATGTCTTGCCGCTGCCGCCATGGGTGATTGTGGGAGTATCAATCAAGTAGGCTTCGGCTGGCCATTCGGCGATCGCCTTAGACAGTTCTACGGAAGCGGGAAACGCTTTCCACACACGAAGACCCTCGAATGCGGGATCGGGCCGTTCGTCGCCGTGCAACTGCACAATGTCCAGATTCGCCTTGTCGCGGATCCGAAGTATGTTGTCAGGCGTTTCGTCGACAAATACCCCGACCTTCAGCAGACCGGCCGGCAGATCGCGGGCGATTTCTGCAGCATCTCGGGCCGAGATGTAGCGGGGGCTTTTTGCGTAAAAGTTGAACCCGATGGCCGAAGCCCCGGATTCCGCACAGACCATCGCGTCTTCCCGATTTGTAATGCCGCAGATCTTCACAACCATTGTCTACGACCTGAGCGCCCCTACTGCTGCTGCGGGATCGCCGGACTTCACCAGGTGCTCGCCAACCAGGAATGCCTGGAAGCCGCTGGCCGCGAGCCGGCGTATATCGCTGGCTGTATGAATGCCGCTTTCCGCGACACGGATGGCCGTGGAGGGAATCTTCTCCGCCAGCCGGAGAGCCGTTTCAAGGCTTACCTCAAACGTGTTGAGGTCGCGGTTGTTGACGCCGATGATTTCGGCGCCTGATTCAATCGCAGCCATCAGCTCGGTTTCCGTGTGAACCTCGACAAGCGCGGCCATACGGTAGCGAGCGGCCAGCTCGCGCAGGTCGCGCAGCCGCGAGGCGGGAAGGATCGCTGCGATCAGGAGAATGGCGTCCGCGCCGTGAGCAGCGGCCTCGACGACATGGAATTCGTCGAGCGTGAAGTCCTTGCGAAGCGCGGGAAGGGAGGTCGCCTTACGGGCGCATTCCAGATCCGCGAGACTGCCCTGAAAGAACTTTTCGTCCGTGAGAACGGATAAGGCCGCCGCCCCGCCGGCCTCGTACTGACGGGCAAGCGCCGGAGCGTCGTAATTCGCGGCGAGCAGTCCTTTGCTCGGGGATGCTTTTTTACATTCGGCGATAATCGCCGGCGGAGAAGTCCGCAATGCCCGGGCAAAGTCCCGCCGGGCCGCAACCGAAGCTTCGGCCGCAGCCTCCAGATGAGGCAGACTTGCTTTGCGCTCCCCGGTTTCTGCGAGCTTATGCTCAACGATACGCGACAGGATGGCTGGAACGGCGCCGATCATTTGCGGAAAAACTTCATGCTATCACGGCGCCAAAGCCCCGGCCGGCGCCGGTTCAGGACCCGGCCAGATCCCGGGATGGAACCGGCGGCTTAAAATCACAGGAGGGCGTCTGATACAATCAGGTTGCCCTACTGGAGAAGCAATCCACAAATGATCGAGAATGCAATCTACTCGCCCAGCCCGGACTTCGTTCGGAAGGCCAATGTGCAAGGAATGGAGGCCTACAAAGCCCTCTACCGGCGAGCCGCCGAAAAGCCTGAGGAGTTTTGGGGCGAGCTGGCCGCCAGCGAACTCTGTTGGTTCGAAAAGTGGTCGCATGTATTCGAATGGGACCCTCCGTTTACCAAATGGTTTGTGGGCGGCAAGACGAACGCCTCTTTCAACTGCCTTGATCGCCACCTGAGCGGACCGCGCAAGAACAAGGTCGCCATCCTTTGGGAGGGCGAGCCCGGCGATCAGCGCATGATCACCTACCAGGAACTGCACCGCCTGGTCTGCCGCTTCGCCAACGTGCTCAAGGAGCGGGGCCTGAAGGCCGGTGACCGCGCAATCATGTACATGCCGATGATTCCGGAGCTCCCGGTGGCCATGCTCGCATGCGCGCGCATCGGCGTCATTCATAGCGTGGTCTTTGGCGGATTCTCTTCGGAGGCGCTAAAGGCGCGTATCCAGGATCTGGGAGCGACTGTCGTGATCACCGCCGACGGCGGCTGGCGGCGCGGCAAGGAAATCCGCCTGAAGGATGCCGTCGACGAGGCCCTGACCGATTGTCCCGACGTGCGCAGCGTCATCGTTTACAAGCGCACCGGGTCTAACATCTCGATGAAGGAGGGGCGCGACCACTGGTGGCATGAGCTCGAGCAGCGCGTTGGCGAGGACTGCCCGCCGGAGCACCTCGACAGCGAGCACCCTCTCTTTGTCCTCTACACCTCCGGCACCACCGGCAAGCCCAAAGGGATTCTGCACACGACCGGCGGATATTTGCTGCAGACCACAATGACAATGAAGTGGGTCTTCGACCTGAAGGAGGAAGATACCTACTGGTGCAGCGCCGATATCGGCTGGGTGACAGGTCACAGCTACGTTGTCTATGGCCCGCTTTCCGCCGGCGCCACGACGGTGATGTATGAAGGCGCCCCGGACTATCCCCAGTATGACCGCTGGTGGCGCATCATCGCCAAGTACAAAATCAACATCTTCTACACTTCGCCGACTGCG
>JADGHK010000028.1 GCA_019686145.1 Bryobacteraceae bacterium
CGGAATTGCGGCGAGGCCAAGGACACACAGCACCGCCAGGCGGTCCGCGACTGGAATCATTGCGACTTCACCTCCTGCGCTTCGCGCGGAACGTTCAGCGAGCGCTCGCTTGCATCTCCCGCGCTGTTCTCTCCACAGCCCGCATTACTCTCAGGATGTTTTCTCCGTATATCTTTCGAATGTCGGCGGCCGTATACCCCTCTTCCAGCAGCGCGCGTGTCAGATTCGGCCAAAGGTCGACACTATCGAGCCCTTCCGGCAAGCACTCCACGCCGTCGAAGTCACTGCCCAAGCCGACCGCTTCGATGCCCGCGATCTCCACAACGTGATTGATGTGTTTTACGACATCGGCGAGCGTCGCTCTTACGCCTAACGGCGTCTCGAGCCGCAGCGCCCGGGTTGCCTCTCTCAGCCTCTCGAGGTCCTTCGCGTACTTCTTCCGCAGCGCTTCCAGCTTGGGACGGAGCTTCTTTGCCCGCTCCTCCTGTGCGCGCGCCACATCCGGATTGAGATAGCCGCAGTCGAAGTTGATCTGAATCACACCTCCGCGCTTTGCCATCGCGACGATCATTTCGTCAGTCATATTCCGGGGCACAGGAGAGATCGCCCTGCAGGAAGAGTGTGAGGCGAAGACCGGAGCGCGGCTTGCGTTCAGTGCGTCCCAGAATGTCTGGTCCGACACGTGAGAGATATCGATCATCATCCCGAGGCGGTTCATCTCTGCGATGATTTCCCTGCCCAGTTGCGTGAGTCCCTTGTTCAGCTTCGATCCGGAAGATCCTGCCCAGGTGTTGTCGTTGGAGTGGGTCAATGTCATGTAGCGGACACCGAGATCGTAGTACCGCCGGAGGAGGCGTATGTCGTCCTCGATTGCGTGCCCGCCCTCGATGCCCATCAGCGCCGCAATTTTGCCCTGCTCCTTAGCTCTTAGAATGTCGTCGGCGGTTACGGCGAACAGAAACTCGTTCGGATACCTCTCAATGATGTCGTGCCTGACCGTATCAATCATCGCCAGCGTTCGATGGGCAGAACGGTTTCCTTCGACATAACTGGCGGCAACATAAACAGCAAAGAACTGGCCGGTAACGCGGCCCTTTTTCAGCCTCGGCAAATCCGTGTGATGGTCCTTACTGGGCTTCCCGATGTCAAACCCGTCGACGGTGGCGCTGGTGATGTCGTTATGCGTGTCGATCAGGATGGCGGACTCGTGCACCTGCCGGACTTCCTCATCCGTCACCGTGCGCTTTTTCCGTCCCGGCGCTTCGGCAAAGAGCGAGGATACGAGCAGCGCGGCCGCTGCGATTCGCTGCAACGTCATGAGACTAACTTTTAGCACAGCGGCCTGCGAGGAAGGATGGAGGTAGGGCGCCTACTCCTTGGCGCCCTTGATCCATTCGAGTATGGTCACGTACTCTGGCGAATCCTTCGTCCAGCGGATGCCGCCGCCATGAGCGACTGTGTTTGAGCCAGCAATCCCCTCGGTTTCAGGGCTGGACGTCGGCTTCAGCAGGAGGAGACTCTTTTCAGGCTCCGCCGGATTGACGACGTTGAGCGCCGAGGAGTAGCTGCCGTTGAAAAGGGTGTGTGAGGCGTGGCAGTGGACACAGGCGTATCCGTCCTTGCCGCGCTTCTCCAGGATCGGCTGTACGTAACCACGGAAGTACGCCTCGTCCAGCTTCACCTTCTTCTGCGGCCGTCCATCGGTGCTGACAGCCGCATAGGTCACCGGCGGCGGTTTGAGGGCTTTGGCAACCTCCACAGCCTCGGACAGAGACTCAATCTTCGCCATCACCGCTTTCACATTCTCGCCCTTCGAGCCCGCCAGACGGTTCACGTCGCCGAAACGGGTCTCGCGCACAAGCAATACTGCACGGGAGGCAAGCGTGCGCAGTTCGGGATCCGGTGAATCCAGCAGCGGCTTCAGAGCGCCTGCAAAACGCTCGGCGCTTTCTCCGAAGAAGGCGATCTGCTCAATGTCGTTGCCGATCCTGTTGTAGACCGGCGGCCCCATCTTGCCCAGATCAGCGTCGAGCTGATAGACGTCGGCGCGGCGCAGCGGCAGCTCCGTCAGCGCCAGCAGCAGTTCTTTGCGCTCGAAGTTCGTACCTTTCTCGAGAATGCCCGCAAACTTCTTCGCGAGGCGGGCCTCGACGGCAAGACGGCCGCGAATCGCGCGCTCCCGGTCCTCAGACCTGGCGAGCAGAGGCACCCAGTTGTTGTACAGGTACCGGATGTTCTCATCCGCGATGTTGTAGACCGCATGGCGCAAGTTCGACCGCACCCAGGGATGCTGGTCCTTGCCGAGGGCTGCAAGGAGCGTATCTTCAATCCCGTTCTTGACCGCGGAATCCGGAGTCCAGAACCAGAACTGCCACAGGCTCTTGATCGCGTCGACGCGAATCAGATTCACCGGATCGGAAACCAGCCGCTCGAGCGCGGGAGCAAGTTCCGCACGCTTCGCAAGCGTCGCAAAGTGCGCGGCAAAGATGCGCGTCGCGCCCCAGCGCGTCCGGTCGTCGGAGGACGAAAGGGCAGTGGCAATCCTGGCTACGGAAGTCCCCTCGTGCCGGCTGTGCAACTGCCGGATCGCCCACGCAGCCGTACGCTGCACCATTTTGCTTGGGTCCCCGAGCAATGCCGTATCGACCCCCAAGCCGAGCCTGCCGAGCGCCTCAGCCGCGGCCTGGCGAATCATCGCATCGTTGGACCGCGCCGCCGACTGGATCTGGGCGATCACCGCTGCCGATGGACGGTCCCAAATGTTATCGAGCTGCTGCAGGAGCTCGACGGGATCCGACGAAAGCCGCTCGACCGGCGGGGAATTCCAGCCGCGCTGCCGTCCCGTTTGCGGATAGTAGGAGCTGAGCGCGATGATCGACATCTGCGTCTCCCGGAACGGCGTCCGGAAGTTCTCAAAGGACTGCAGAGGATCCATCCACCCGCCAAAGCTCTGCTGCCGCTTCAACAGGTACTGGATCGCCTTGGCGACTTTCAGATTCGTCGCGGGAATGCCGGCCGCATGCAGGGCCCACAGCGCATGTCCGGTCTGGAACTCAGCCTCCGGCTGATCCGCCTCAAACCGGGCAGACCACTGACCGCTCGGCCGCTGGAGGGAGAGAATGCGCTCGGCATTCTTCTGAATCTGCGCCCGGTACTTTTCGCGGTCGATGTCCGCCAGCGCCAGGGTCTGGTAGCAGAGGTCAATCATGTTCTTGACCTCGCCCGCCGCGATCAACTCGGGGATCTTCGGATCTTTCGTCACCGCCCACGAATACCACGCCACTTCATGGGCGCTGACAAGGGGCGTGTTGCCGTTTGTCTCATCTGCCGGCAGCTTCTCCCGGCCTGCGTAGTAAATCTTGAGGTATTCCGCAACGCCGCGGTGATAGCTGTCGCGCCGCTCGCCGGTCACCTGCTCCTCATAGATGCTCATCAGGTGCGACATTCGGCTCAGCACGTTTGCGGAAGCCGAGATCATCCGCGCCCACACTGCCCCCTGCTGCTCGAATCCGTAGAAGGGCCGCGGGTTGTTGTAGAACCGTTCGGTCAGAAACTGAAGCTGCTGGCGAGCCGTTACCGGATAGCCGTTGCGCGTCGCGTAAAGCTGCGCCCGCTGCGGGAAGTGCGTGGCATGACAACTCACGCAAAGGGACGTCTCCTGATGCACCGCCGATACGCGGTCGAGAATGCCGCCCCGGCGCGGTGTATTTCCGTGCCACGAGTCGCCCGCGGAAAGGATGTAGTCGAGAGCGGTTTGAACGGCCTTCCGGGGGTCAGAGTACGGAGGCGGATCGTACATTCGCGTCCGCAGCTTGTATTCCGGGTGGTTTGCGCGTACGGCGATATAGTAGGTGCCCGGTTCTTTGAGAATGCGCGTTGTAAATTTATTCCCCGGCAGCGCCTGCACTTCATGGGGCAGCGATACGGGATCTTCCCCTTCGAAATACTCTTCCAGCTTGCCATTCACTTCACGGTGGACTGTCACGTTCACCGGAAGCTGATCCCGGTCAATCAGGTCCACCTGGAAGAAGACTAACTTCGGCTTTGTCTCCTTGAACTCGACCTTGTACCAATCCGTTCGTGCGGGATCCTCGACGCTGGCTGCACGCGTCGTACCTGGCGTCGGTATGTACTCCGCGTCGTCGCCCGAAGCAAAGACGGTCTTTCCGAGGGTCGCCGGCATAGCTTGCCGCCAGTCATGGTTCGGCCCGCTGCGGACCGCATCCGAAAGCGGCCATTGATTCACCTGCAGCGTATAGTTGCCCTGCGCTCCGCTGTTACGAACCCGGACTGCCGCGCGCCCCTGGCCTTTCACCCGGAACTGTGTGTAAAAATCGGCGTCCCCGGCGTGAAGGGTCTTGGCCGCCAGTACCCTTTCCCCTTCGACGATTTCAACGGTCACGCGAGCTTCCGGGCTTAGGCCGCGCAGCGAGGACAAGGAGTAGAGCAGGCTGTACTGATGCCGCGCGTCTAAGCCGTTCAGCGGTACAGTCATGGTCTCAACACGCCCGGAACGGCTCTCTACCTTAGGAAGGGAAACCGCCGCAGCGGTTGTCACGCTAGCGAGCGATGCGAGGATCGGGAGAAGATACTTCCAAAGTCGTCGCATTTCTATTCTTCTCTACATTAACGAATCGAACGACGAAATCAACCCCGCGGACGGGCTTCCACGATGATTCGCCGGTACGAGAACAGGTTGGGCGACCCATTGTCACGCACCTCCAGGATCAGGTGAATCGTTCCTTCATTCTTTACGGGCGGCACGACAAGCGAGATGCTCGCAGTGGATGCGCCCCTCAACTGGACTGGCGCAGAACTTGTGCCGGCCTCCGGATAGTGGAACCAACGGTAGGAAAGGGCGTTCCCATCCGGATCGCTTCCCTCTGCCACAAGCCGGATCTCCTCTCCCGCGGCGGCGCTCAAACGAATCACATCCTTCCCGCCGATTCCATTGACTTTGACTTCCGGATTGTGATTCGCCTCCGATCGGGGCCTGACGCACCAGTCCATCCGGGCTGCAAAGTCGTGCTGGAAAGCCTCACGCCACCTCCAGATGGTTGCCTGGTTGGAAGTGTAGGTTCTGCCGTCGCTTGCCGTCACTGTGTCACGGCTATTCGTGTAGATGGGCCGCGTCTCTCCGTAGGATTGGCGTAGCTCGTAGCGGCCGCCCCATCCTCCATACGTGGGGCTAATGTCACTGCCAAGGCCGTTCTGAATCAGGTTCAGGAAGCTCGGGGTATCTCCCTCCATGATGTATGCCAGCTTGGGATAGAGCGCACCCAGCGGTCCGTGGTTCTCAATGATGTTCTCGGTCAGCCAAGGATTGTCCACCAGGTGGAAGTGCTCCATTGGCCCGTTCTTGTAGCGGCGGTCGCCGGAGATTCCCGTCCATGTCGCCAGATAGTATTCTTTGGAGTCGACGCTGCTGGGGCTGACGATGTAGAAGAGGTCCGGGAAAGTGATCCGCAGCCAGCGCCCGGCATTATCCTGATCCGAAATCGTGTAGACCCTCAGCTTTGCGACGAACTTCTGCAGTTCCTCCGGACTCCGCGTATATTTCACGTCCCATAGAGCCTGCGCGAGCGTGTTTGCTCCGCCCCACACAGCGACCCACACCGGCCGGGGATCGGGGCGGTCGACAACCTCGATGATGTGGCGCGACCCTTCCGTCGACTTCCCTTCCCCGACACCGGTCATGCCGAACTCACTCGACCCGCTTTTGACGACCCGGCGAAGCTTCGCAGCCTCGGGAAATCCGGGCGCGTGCAGCAGAAGGTTCTCCCGCACCTTTTCATAAGCGTCGACGGCGCGATGAATCAGGTCAGGACGGGTCCTGTCGCGCAGCCACACGGACGTTGTCGCAATCAGACCTTCTATGTCGAACTCGTTCGAATAAACCAGGAGCCGGACCAGCGACTCCTCGTCGTCCGGTTCATTCGAGATGTCTGTGAGGACAATCAGGCGCGCCTTTTCGGCAGCCGCCATGGAGCCTGCGAGGGCCAGCAGGCAACAGACACGAAGCAGCATCCGGATCACCATAGCCCATCAGCATATGCAATTAGCCGCGCTGCCGCTCGTCTGCTTGACAAGCACCCTCGTCAGGACATCAGTATAGTGAACGCTGTGCCTCGTCCCTCAGATGCAAACCCTTCCCGGAGACGCTTTCGCCAGGCTGCCGCCGCCTGCGGCACGCTCTCGCTCTCAGCTCCATCTGCCGCCGGCGCACCCGATGATCTGACGCTCTGGTATCGCCAGCCTGCGCCGGACTGGAATGAAGCCCTTCCCATCGGCAACGGAAGACTCGGCGCGATGATCTTCGGAGGCGTACCGGAAGAGCACCTCCAACTGAACGAGGATACGCTCTATTCGGACGAACCAGGTCAGCAGGATGTCCCGATCGACATCAGGCCGACGTTTGACAAGGTGATTAAACTGCTTCGCGCCCGCCAGTATGCCGAAGCGGAAGCGATCATGAACCGGCACTGGATGGGTCGCGTGTGGCCGTGCTACCAGCCTCTCGGCGACTTGTATCTGGAGTTTGAACACGCGGAACGCGTCACCGGTTACCGTCGCGAACTTGACCTCAGCGAGGCAATCTCCCGAGTGCAGTATGATGCCGGCGGCGTCACATTCCGCCGGGAGTATCTCGCTACCTGTCCGGGTCAGGTCATCGCCATCCGGCTGACGGCAAGCCGCAAGGGAGCGCTTCGCCTTCGCATTCGGCTCGCTTCGGTTCATCCCACTGCGAAGGCACGCGCGGAAGGCCATCACCTGATTGTGATGCGGGGGAAGGCTCCGGGACTTGCGGTCCGCCGGACTCTCGAATGGATTGAAAGCCGCGGTGACCAGTGGAAGTATCCCGAGCTTTGGGACGA
The DNA here is from genome assembly GCA_019686145.1 of Bryobacteraceae bacterium. Lineage (GTDB taxonomy): Bacteria > Acidobacteriota > Terriglobia > Bryobacterales > Bryobacteraceae > JADGHK01. The sequence goes on from JADGHK010000028.1 coordinate 6,876, forward strand.
GAACGGAAAACGCCGGCCAAACGCGAAGACCGTCCTCTACGGCGATGAGATCGGCGGCCGCGGCATGGAATTCGAAGCGCGCCTGCAAGTGGCCGCATGCGACGGCGCCGTAGCGGCGGATGGCACAACGCTTCGCATTCATGACGCCTCTGAAGCCGTCCTGCTCATCGCGGCCGCGACCAGTTACAACGGGTTCAACAGGAGTCCCAGCCGCGAGGGCGTGGATCCGGCGACGCGCGTCGTACCGGTTTTGGCAGCCGCCGCAAAACAGACCTGGGACCAGATTCGAAAGCTGCACACGGAAGACTACCGCAGACTCTACGAGCGGGTCAGTCTTTACCTCGGGCCCTCCAGGAGCGACACGCCAACAGATGAACGCATCGCTGCCTTCGCGGATGGTCGCGACCCCGGTCTAGCCGCCTTGTACTTCCAGTTCGGACGCTACCTCATGATTTCAGGCTCCCGCCCCGGCACCCAGCCCCTGAACCTTCAGGGCATCTGGAACCGGGAAGTCATCCCTCCCTGGGCCAGCGGCTACACCATCAACATCAATACCGAGATGAACTACTGGCTGGCGGAAGTGGGGAACCTGTCCGAATGCCACGAGCCATTGTTCCGCATGCTTTCGGAACTCGCAGTCAATGGCCGCAAGGTTGCCAAGGAGATGTACGGCCGCCGGGGATGGGTCGCGCATCATAATACGACGCTCTGGCGAAGCGCCCAGCCCGTTGATAACGCTCCCATGCCGTCCTTCTGGCCACTCGGCGCCGGCTGGCTTTCGCAGCACCTCTGGGAGCACTACCAGTTCACCGGCTATAAGAACTTCCTGCGCACCACTGCCTACCCTCTGATGAAAGGGGCTGCGGAGTTTCTCTCGGACTGGCTGATCGACGATGGCAACGGACGCCTGGTCACAGCAGCTGGCGTGTCGCCGGAAATCGGATTCCGCTACAGGGACGCCCAGGGGCAGGAACGGCGCTCCGGCGTTTCCATGGGTCCGACCATGGATCTGGCGATCATCCGGGAACTCTTCCACGCCGTCATCGAAGCAAGCACGATCCTCGATGCAGACGCCGACTTTCGCGAGGAGCTACGGCAGAAGCTCGACCGTTTGCTTCCGTATCAGGTTGGTTCGCGCGGTCAGCTTCAGGAATGGGCCGAGGACCACATGGAGACCGATCCGGAGCACCGGCACATCTCTCATCTGTACGCTCTTCACCCCGGAACGCAAATCAGCAAGCGGCGTACTCCCAAGCTGTACGAGGCGGCGCGGCGAACGCTCGAACTGCGGGGCGATGAAGGCACAGGCTGGTCGCGTGCCTGGAAGATCAACTTCTGGGCGCGAATGGAGGATGGAGAACGAGCCTATAAGCTGCTGCGAAACCTCTTTCAGCCAGCCAAGTCCGGCGAGATCCGGTACAATCGGGGCGGCGTTCTTCCGAATCTCCTCTGCTCTCATCCACCCTTTCAGATTGATGGCAACTTCGGAGGCGCTGCCGGCATTGCCGAAATGCTTTTGCAGAGCCACGCGGGCGAACTGCACCTGCTCCCGGCGCTGCCGTCCGCATGGCCGTCCGGATTCGTCAAGGGGCTGCGGGCACGAGGCGGCTTTGAGGTGGACATCGAGTGGAAGGAAGGCCGCCTTGTCTCCGCGACCATCCGTTCTCTGCTCGGCAATCGCTGCCGCGTGCGGCTGGGCGACAGGGTCAGCGAGTTTCCCACGGCGCCCAATCGAACGTATCGCGTAACGGAAACTCTCCGGGTGTCAGCAGCCGGCCGCCATCTCGCGATCCCGGACGCCGAGTAAGTAGAGAATGCCGTCAAGGCCCGACCTGGAAATCGACTGCCTTGCGCTGCTCCTCACAATCGGCTTGGCGCGGAACGCAATTCCGAGCCCTGCAATCCGCAGCATCGGCAGATCATTGGCTCCGTCGCCAACGGCGATTGTCTGTTCCAGGCTCAGGTTCTCCTGGCGGGCAATTGCTTCGAGCAGCTCCGCCTTCCTGGCTCCGTCGACGATCTCCGAGCGGACTTCGCCGGTAACGACACCGTCCCGCACCTCGAGTTCGTTGGCGTGCAGGAAGTCAATGCCAAGCCGTTTCTGAAGCTCGCGCCCAACAAACGTAAAGCCGCCGGAAAGGATCGCCATCTTGTAGCCCAGACGTCGCAGCGTGGCGGTGAGCCGTTCGGCGCCATCCATGAGCGGTACTCTCTCCCGTACGGTATCCAAGGCGGATTCGGACAGACCGCGCAGCAGCGAGACCCGCTTGCGAAAACTGCTCTTGAAATCGAGTTCTCCCCGCATCGCCGCTTCCGTAATCTTCTGCACCTGCTCTCCGACGCCGGCGAGCTTAGCCAGCTCGTCGATGACTTCGGTCTGTATGAGAGTCGAATCCATGTCGAAGGCTATCAGACGGCGGTTCCGGCGATAGACGTTATCGTGCTGGAAGGCGATATCGATTTCGTGTTCCTCTGTGAGCCGCAGCAAGGAGGCGCGCATGCCGTCCTCATCGGCAAGTTCCCCCGATACCGCAAGCTCGACACAAACCCGGCTCGGACCGTTGGAAGGAGCGAGCGGCGTCCGCCCGGAAAGACGGTCGATGCGGTCGATATTGAGGCCTTCCCGTACGATGATTCCGCTGACCTTGGCCAGATGGCGCGCCGTGATATCTCTCCCGAGCAATGTAATAAGGAAGCGGCCTTTGGTCTGGCTGTCGACCCATTTCTGGTATTCGTCCGCTGAAACCGCTGTATACCGAATCTGAACTCCCAGTTGGTGCGCTTCGAGCAGCAGGTCCGTCAGCAGTGTCGAAGACTTCATCTCTGGCGTCAGTTCCACCAGAATGCCAAGCGTCAGCGCATCGTGAATCACTGCCTGGCCGATATCGAGAATACGGGCATTCGAAGAGCCGAGGATCCGGGCGAGCGAGTGAGTGACTCCTACTTTATCGGGTCCTGTGATATTAATCAGCAAGACCCGCGATTCGGGCGATTTGAGCATTCTCTTTCAGTTTAGCTTCCAGGCTGCCGAAATCGAATTCCACGGCTGGCCGGGCTCGTGTACACTGATCCTTTCGCCATGGCAACCCCGCACCTGTCTCCTCGCCGCCTGCGCCTCACACCGCTTCAATGGACGATCTGCGCCGTGGCGGCGCTAGGCTTCGCCTTCGATATCTACGAACTCCTCGTGCTGCCGCTGATCCTCCGTCCGGCGTTGATTGAGCTGGCGGGCATCCGTCCCGGCACACCTGAGTTCAACAATTGGGTCAGCCTGTTGTTCTACGTTCCCGCGGTTGCCGGGGGTATCTTCGGCCTGATTGGCGGATACCTGACGGACCGGTTTGGCCGTCGCCGCATCCTCACCTACAGCATCCTGCTGTACGCCTTCTCCGCGCTCGGCGCCGGCTTCTCCACGAGCCCGGAGATGCTGCTCTTCCTTCGCTGCACCACGTTCATCGGTGTTTGCGTCGAGTTCGTTGCCGCCGTCGCCTGGCTGGCGGAGCTATTCCCCGACCCCAGGACGCGGGAGGCCGTTCTCGGCTATACGCAGGCTTTTTCCTCCTTGGGCGGGTTGATGGTGACCGCCGCCTATTATCTTGCCGTGACGCTTGGCCCGTCGCTGCCCGCCATCTACGGCGCACATGAGGCGTGGCGGTATACGCTGATTTCGGGCGTCCTTCCGGCTTTCCCGCTGATGATCATTCGTCCCTTCCTGCCCGAATCCCCCGAATGGCAGGAGAAGAAGGCGAAGGGGACCCTGAAGCGCCCGAGTTTCGCGGAACTGTTCCAGCCGCAGTACCGGCTGACAACACTCGTGACCGCGCTGATGTTTGCCTGTAGCTATGGAGCCGCATTCGGCGCCATCCAGCATATTCCAAGGATTGTTCCAGGACTGCCGGAAGTGGCGGGCCTCGCCCGTCCGGTACAGGAGCAGATTGTCAGCTCGGTTCAGTTCTTTCAGGAAATCGGCGGCCTGCTGGGGCGCTTCGTGCTTGCCTTCCTCGCCGTCCGGATCCTGAGCCGCCGCAACCTCCTCCGCGTCTTCCAAGTGCCGGGGCTCATCCTTGTTCCTCTCGTCTTCCTGTATCCAGCCGTGCACAATTTGGAGATGCTCAAGTGGGGCATCTTCCTGGCCGGCCTGCTCACTGTCGGCCAGTTCAGCTTTTGGGGCAATTATCTGCCGCGCGTGTATCCCATTCACCTGCGCGGCACGGGTGAAAGCTTTGCAGCCAATATCGGCGGCCGCATGATCGGCACCTCGATGGCCGTGGTAACTGCGCAACTGGCGAATGTCATGCCGGGAACCGGGCCGTCGATGAAAACAGCTTATGCAGCCGCCGCGGTCGCGTTCGGCGTCTACGCGATCGGCTTCACGGCGAGCTTCTTCCTGCCCGAACCCGAAGAAGGCAAGCCCTTGGAGTGACAATCGGAATATATGGCTTCTTCGACGCCGGAAGGTCCGGCGCCTGGCGCCAGTAAGCGCGCTGCCTGGATCGGCCTCTGGCGAATTGTCACCACGGTTCAGCCAGAGAAGATCGATCCCGTCCTGGCGTTTCGCAACACGGCCGGGGTAGCGCTTCCCCTTCTCGTTGGCCTTCTGATTGGGGATATTGAGGCAGCAGTCGCGGTCAGCGCCGGCGCCCTTACCACGTCATTTTCGGACAGCTCCGATCCCTACCCGCACCGCGGGCGGCGAATGTTCTTCGTCAGCCTGCTCCTGGCCATCGCTGTTTACGTCGGCGCCTTGTCCGCTGAGCGGCACGCGATTGCAGTGGCGGTCGCCACCCTGTGGGCCTTTGCCGCCGGAATGCTGGTGCTGTTCGGTACCCACGCGGCGGACATGGGTCTCATCAGTCTGGTGACCCTGGTCGTCTTCGCAGGCCACTACTTGCCTCCTGAGCATGCCTTGTCAGCCGGGCTGCTCGCCTTTGCAGGCGGACTCCTGCAAACAGTCTTCTCGGTGGCTCTGTGGCCCATCCGCCGCTATGAACCGGAACGCCGGGCGCTCGCCGACCTCTATCAGGAACTCGCGCGGGTTGCCGCCGGGCCGATCCGCGCCTCGGAAGCCCCTCCGGCGACGGCACAGGCAATCCAGGCGCGAGCCGCGCTTGACACGCCTCGCCGCAGTCGCAGTCTCGAGAGCGATCGCTACCGTTCCTTGCTGAACCAGGCAGAGCGGATGCGGCTGAGCATGCTCGCGCTCGCCCGGTTGCGTACCCGTCTGGATCGCGAGAACCCGAATGACCCGGCTGGCAAGCTCCTCGAACGCTGCTTCACTTTCACTGCAGAGATACTCTCCTCCGTCGCCGGCGCCCTCGTGAGCGGTCAGCCGCCAGCAGCCACGTCGGAGCGCCTGGCGGAAGTGCAGCAACTGGCTGAGGAACTGCGTGCGATGGAACGGAGGGAACAACCGATGCTTGCGGCGATGATCCGCGATGCCCGCCACCAGATTGACGCGCTTGCAGGACAGCTCCGGGCTGCGGTGGATCTGGCCGCGTACGCAACACCCGCGGGTCAGGCAGCCTTCGAAGAGCGGCAGATTCGGCAGCCCTGGCAGTTCCGCATCCGTGGAACGATGGCCGTGATCCGGGCGAACCTCAGCCTCCGGTCCGCCGCATGGCGGCACGCCATCCGTATGGCCGCCTGCGTAGGCATCGGCGATGCCTTGGCGCGGAGCCTGCCCTGGCAAAGATCCTACTGGCTGCCCATGACGATCGCAATTGTGCTCAAACCGGACTTTGCTTCCACGTTCAGCCGCGGCATGCTGCGGCTGGCGGGAACATTCGCCGGCCTCGTCGTATCGACGGGCCTGTTCCACCTTCTGCACGCGGCCCTCGGCCTCCAGGTCCTGCTGATCGCCGTTCTGACGTTCCTGCTTCGCTGTTTTGGACCTGCAAACTACGGCATCTTCGTGACCGCGGTCACCGCCCTTACAGTCTTCATGGTTGCGATCGTGGGTGGAGTGGCGCCGGGCGAAGTCATCAACGCGCGGGCTTTGAACACGGTGGTAGGCGGAGGCGTCGC